>JAMWCW010000031.1 GCA_023819145.1 Candidatus Omnitrophota bacterium | reverse complement strand
AGGGTTTCTGCCTTCTGTTTCCTCAAGGGGAAGACGTTAACTTTCCTCAAGTCGAGGATGGAAATCCTCCACGCACAAGACATACCATTCCCATAAACAAAAAACACATACATATTACATTGCGCCTCTTGAAACACGACAAAATTTTTGATTCATCGAAATTTGAAGCACCGGTTCCTTATATGATAATATAAGGATTTATATCCTGATACACAGTTCTGTATCGAAAATTTGTCTTTGACGAAAAGACGACCATTTTTCCCCATTTTTCTCCTCAGTTTGTCATCCTTGAGGAGACGCATTATTGCCTTTGCCAGTTCTTCTGCATTTCTTGGGCTTACTAGTATTCCTGTTTTCCCCTCTCTTACTAGCTCGGAGATTCCACCTACATTTGTAGCCACAATTGGTTTTTCCATAGCCATTGCCTCTAAAATGCTGACGGGAGTCCCTTCATGAGTGGATGCCATTGCAAAAATATCGGCTAAGGATAAAATTAGTAGCAATTCTTTTTCCTTAACATAACCGGTAAAGACTACATTCTGATCCAAGTTCAGAGTTTTTACAAGATGCCTCAGACTATTATAATACTCTTTTTGTAGGGGAAGAACTTTACCTACTATTATTAACTTTATGTCAGGAAAATATCCTTTAAGAATTTTTATGCTTTTGATCAGATAATCGTATCCTTTCCTTGGTGAAATGTATCCCGTAGAAACTACGGAGAAGTTTCCAAGACTCATTTTATTTTTCTCGTCTAAAGTAATGTTCCCAGGATTAAACTTATTAATATCAACAGGCTCATAAATCACTTTGTCGCCTTTTTTCCCCAGATAATAGTTAATTAACCTTCTTGATACAAATACTCGAGTTGCTGACCTAATAAGGGGTGATAGGGCAAATATTATCATGCGGGGGTAAAGGTCGGAGATCAATACCCATACAAATTTCTTTTTATTAGTAATGAAGGCGGCGAGTGCTTCTTGGATACATATGAAACCATTAATCTGAATGATGTCCGGTTGTTCAACTTGGATTATTTTATATATTTCAACGAAACATTTTGGGAAATTTAAAAGACACTTTACTATATGTATCACTGATTGGATATTAGTGATTAATCTTGGTCTTAAAGCACTTGTTTTGTATACCTTAAACCCTTTTCTCATAACTTTTGTGGTAAAGAGATTTCCTTCTACTCCAGTTGGGGCCAGAAAAACGTTTTCTATTCCAAATTTTTTAAGTTCTGATGCTACTAGAAGGCTTCTTCTTTGAATACTGCCTATGATATCGAAGGGTTGAATATTCAAAACTTTTATTTTAGGCATTTCTGTACACCGTTAAAAGCCCTTCTTATCGCTTCTGAAATAGGCAATTTTGCGCAATGGCTACTAGGATTCTTTAATAATTGAAGTAGCATTGAAGCGAGTACATCATTGGTTTTCATTATCTCCTCTAAAGAGACCATAGCCTTGTTTGGAAGCATAATCTCTTTAACTAGAGCAGCATTTTTAGGTTGATAATTTATTACTAGCATAGGTTTTGATAGTAAGTACGAGAATATTACAGAATGATACTTGCAACAAATTATAATGTCCAATTGGGAAAAATTTGATAAAAAATCTTTTATATTACCATTATACGAAATAACCTTAATTTTACCTCGTAGAGTATGGGGCAGTCTTCTGATGATTTTTTTTATGATAATTAAATCTCCTTTTTTTGGATTATTATCGAAAGCTAGTAAATAGAGTTCTACATTCTTAAATTTCTCAAATATTTTACGAATATTGGATGCCAGAGCTTCAGCTAACAGGTCATCTTTTGATGGAGCTGAGAAGAAATTCATGAATACCGGGGTTAGGGAAATCCCTATCTTATTGGGAGTATTATTTACAAATACAGAAGAATTATTTCTAAACTGTTCGTGTAATTCAATCGCCGTATCAAAGCCTTGTATGACCGGCTTAGATATAAGGCGAGAAAGAAGAGCATATGAGAATTTGTCTCTAGTACTGATACATTTTGTGAAGACTAGTACACATTTTATTAATACAGCTCCTAGCACAGTTTTTGCTCTAAAACCATTGTTAATTAGCAGTAAATCCTTAAAGGTAACCCTTGCTAATATTGCAAGTGCAAAAAGGATTATAAAAGTTTTAAATAATTTTCGCAGAGAGCAATAGTCATGTAAATGATCCCCGCCATCAATTATTATCTTTCTAACTCGTACTAGAGTACAAAAAAGGTCCTTGAATGAAGTTATAAAGCGTATCGATATTTTTTTAGGATTTTCAAAATTTTTTAACATATAATTATTTCTAAGGTAGATGTCTACTAAGAGATTCGAATTAAATAATCTGTCTAAAATGTTAATCAAAGAAACTAAAATAGCGTCATCACCGATATTCCCCCAAGCATGATACCCTAATAAAAGAATCTCTTCGTTATATAGTTGGGCTAGATTTTTAGACGCCATTATTTTCTTCCACCGAACTCCGTTTCATAATGGCTTCTACCTCTCTAACATGTGTAACCTCAAATAGGCAGAAGTTATTTATTCTTTAAACATTTTCCGTTCATCAATTTTTGCAAACAAGCATTATGTCATAGGCAATTAACCGGTTAGGTACATATATTTTTTTCTAATATTTTGCTGGGCGCAATGTAATATGTATGTTATTTAGGTAAACTACAAAGTTAGGTACTGCCAATGTATTTTTATGAAAGCCGAAGAAGTCATTCAAAACTTAAACCTAGAAAACCTGGAGAACCTCCCCAACCC
>JAMWCW010000030.1 GCA_023819145.1 Candidatus Omnitrophota bacterium | reverse complement strand
ATATTGGGATTTGGAACATTAGATATTGTTTAGGATTTAGGGTTTTGGATTTGATTCCTTGAATAAGGCACCGATATGAAAGTGGAGGTTTCTTTAAGACGAGCAAACCGCTTGATTAATCACGGACCAGTGGTTCTGGTGACTTCAAAATATAAAGATAAAGCTAACATTATTACCTTAGCTTGGATAACACCAGTATCCCATAATCCACCTTTAGTTGCTATCTGTATTCATAGAGGTCATTTCTCCCACGAGTTGATTGAAAAATCCAAGGAGTTTGTGATTAATGTTCCCGGAGAGGAATTGTTGGATAAGGTTCAGGGTTGCGGGATAGTTTCCGGAATGGAGGTAGATAAGTTTAAGAAGTTTAAACTCACAGCCATTAAGGCTAAGGAAGTTAATTCTCCTTTAATTGCCGAGTGTTTTGCCCATTTAGAATGCAAATTAGTTAAGATTTATCCTGGAGGTGACCACTCCATATTTTTAGGTGAAATAATTTATGCCCAGGCAGATGAGGGGATATTTACTGAGGTTTTAGATATTGAGAAGGTAAAAACCATCCATCACTTAGGGGCAAATTTTTATACCAAGCCTGAACGAATGATTAAAATTTAGGGGAAGGTATATCTTCCTAAGGGAGGGTCATAAAATTGGGGGTTGTTCTTAACATAGGAAAGTAAATTTGTATAGCGTAAAGACCCGAATTCTGTTCCGATAAATACTTCTGAGGGTAGATAGGCAAGGATAAGGGGGTATTTCCCATAATCTTGGCTTTCGGGAGGAATTCCGGTGGCTGAGGAAACTCTTTCCGACTTTACCCGATAGAGATAAAATCTTTCCAATTTCAATCCTTGAGTAGAGACAAAATTGGCATTCCCTAAGCTTAAGACCACTATTTTATCAAAGGTAATTTGTCCGGCATGCTTACTGGTAAATGTCTGATATTCATCCCAGGACAGAGAGCGTAAATCTTCTCCCTGCAAGTCTGGTCCGTTATTTACGATATAAAATCTTTCCTTGTTTGCTTTTTCGCGTAAAAAATTAAAATGACCCTGGTTTTCTCTATCATAATCTAAGATTCTCCAGACGGAATCTTTATAAACATCATCGGCAACCGGGGTTCTTTTAGTAATTAAATAAATGATGAGATTAGGATTTTGCTGGAGGAGATATTGAATAAATCCTAAAAGATAAATAAATTCTCCATGATTATCCGCAAGAATAACCAGTTTTGTTTTTTCTTTTTGATTGTTCAAGACCTCTTTAAATAATTTATTAAAGCTACTTATAGCAAAGCGAAATTCCCTTAAACTTTCAGTCTCAGGGATTTCTCCAGTATCCTGAAACTTTTCTCTAATCTCCTGTATACTCAGGTCATAAGCGCCAGCGGTAGCCAGTTTTTTCAAGAGATAATAGAGAATCGCTCTCTGTAATCTAAGGGGATTAGAATTCCCAATATTCTCCTTAATCTCAGCTATTTTCTTTAAGACTTTCCCCCAATCTTCATAGGCAATTCTACTTTTTTCCTTATTATCCGAAAGATGGGGGTCAAAAATAGTTTCTCCGGGTTTATACAAATCTTCTACTTTTTTAAGATAGGCACTTATCATCCTTCTTACCAAATATTCTGCTTCGGTAATGGTTAAAGTAAAATGGAAGGGATAAAGGGAACGGGTTGTGGGTTCGTAGTCAGCATAGTAGCGATAATTAAAAGCACTCCAGACAAGTCTCCTTACAATGGGATAATTCTCTTCTACAAACCTCTTTAGGTCTTCCTTAATCAATTCTTTTATTTGTTCTTCGGAGAGCCCTTGTATCTGGGTAATATATTTTGTTCCTCTTAAAAATCTGTTTCCATATCCCTCAAGTTCAAAATGGATGAGATCATTAAGAAGATAATCATTTACAATTTTTTTATAATTATCTTTTTGCGGGGTTCTGTCCTCAAAATAAATTGTAGAGATTCTTTTTAAATCGGGAAGATAATCCGAAGGAATGATTTTCTCTCTATCTACCCCTGGTGGGGGATTGCGAAAACGGTGTAAAAAAAGAGCAGTCTTTAGCAAAGCATCCTGGCGTGCTTCCCAGGGTTCTATGCTTAAAAGTTGAGGCTGAATACTTCTCTGGATAAACTCTTCAAGATATAAATTGATTAGAGAAGACTCTATGGCAGAGTAGGCTTCTTTCCCTTCTCTCTCCTCAAAGGTTTTCCTTAATTTTTCAAATGGTTCAGGAGAATTGGGGATTTTTTCAAGTCTATCAATCAGGGGGAAATACGATGTAAGGAGATGATAATTTTTCTCTATCCATTTTTTAATATCTAAGTTTCTCATCCCAAGTCCTTCAATATTTCTTAAAACCGCTAAGATTAGTCCTATCCCCCAGGTATCAGAACTGAGTTCGGTTTCTTCAGCATACTCTATGGCAAAAGCTCCGATTCTTTCAATTTTTATTTTTACATTATTTACAAGTTCTACTGTGACCGCTTCAGCCAGATAGGGCTCTACGATGAATTCCGGTGAAATTTTCCGGACCCTCCGCAATGGAAGAAGAAAATCGGGGAAGACAAGGTTATGGAGGGCCATTTCTCCTATACAGATGAGGGAAAGTAACCTTTTCTGAACAATCCCTTTTCTCATTTTTTATCTCCATTATAAATATAACATAGATTTTCTTTTCGTCAAGATAAAGAAATTAGAATTGCGGTAGAAGCAATCTCGCTTGAATTTCCAAAATGCCAGTTTTCGGTAATTTAAAATATTTTGTGGAAATTTAACTTGAAAAAAATAAAAAGAGGGTGTAACCTCCATCTAGCCCATTCCACTAAGTGGTGGAAGTAAAGGGCTAAAATGAATTAACCCTTTAAAAGAAAGGAGGTCACACCCATGGAAAGAGTCAGAGAACTAAAGCCTAATGAGATTTTACAAGAATGGTGGCAAGAAGTAAAGGAAAAATTTTGGGAAGAAGAAGTTACTCCAAAACTTAGAGAATTTTTAAAAATGCTTATGGAAGAGACGATGAAGGAAGAATTAGAAGTATATACATTGGCGGAATGGTATGAAAGGACAAGTAAGAGGA
>JAMWCW010000029.1 GCA_023819145.1 Candidatus Omnitrophota bacterium | reverse complement strand
AGACTTTAGCGTTGGGCTCTCCTTTAGTATTAATTCTAGAATTAAACGCATCGGTTGAATTTAAAGAACCTCTTATGGTAAAGATGTCTTTAAGAGGAGAGCAGTTTCAGAAGGATTTCAAAGAAAAGATTCCTCACTTAGATAAAGGAAGAAACAAAGTTTCTTTTGAACTCCTAAAAGAGCTTAAACCTGATAAATATCACCTCCTTGTAGAAATTACTAATCCCGAATACAAAATCAGCTTAAGAGAAGAAAAAAATTTTGTGGTAAAGGAAAATTTAGAAAGATAAAACCTTAAATAAAAGATATCTTCTTTTGATAAGTTTTTTTAAAGAAAGGAGCAAAGATGAAAAAGATAATTTTAAGAAGCGGAATTGGTTTTTTGTTTGTTCTAACTTCCTTTATCTTTAGTATATCCTTTCTAAATGCTGAATTTATTGAGATGGATCAGGGACCGCAAAATCAAACTATACAAAGAGGCGTGACACAAAAAGCTAGCATCCCTCAAACAATTTTACCTGATCTGTTAGTTGAAAGAATCTGGATGGATAACAATTGCCACATCTACTTTACCCTCAAAAACAGATCTCTGGGAAGTTTAGATGATAATGCCTATAGGAACTCAAGAGTACAATACTCTACCTCTAGTGAAACAAAAGAATATAGCCTTGCCCAGATTGATCCTTCCAGATTCTTATCTCGACCACAGGGCAGAGTTGATTATTGTGTTAATTGTCTTGAAAGCCCTCCTTCATCTTTTCCTTCCAGCCTAACTATAACTGTAAGAGTAGATTATAATCAAGTAATTAGAGAGTCAGATGAGACAAACAATGTGCGCACAGAAGTTTTTACAGCCCCAAGCCAACTACCACAAAGACTAACTACTATTCCTTCAGATAGAAAATGGGATATAGGAGAAACAGTTAGATTTGAGTGGGATTGTAGTTGCTTTTTACCAACTGCAAACAGTTTTATCCATATTCTCTTATGTACGCCGGGAGGTACTATTAGAAGAGATATTACCGCTTCACCATATGGCCAACCAGTACGTTGTTCTCAAAAATCATATAGCTGGCGAATTCCTGATGATTTTTCCCCTGGAGGATATAATTTAAGGATGGTTACCACTAATAGTGCAGAGGCATTACCTATTTGTCCTCCTAACTTTCTAGATTGTGGAGAAGCTTATATTTATGGGCAAGTAAATCTATTATCTCCTCAGCAAGGAGAAACTTGGCGAAGAGGAGAAAGAAAAGAATTTAGGTGGGAATATAAAGGTGAGGGTCACGCTGATTTAGAAATTTCTCTTCTTAAACAAGATGGTTCAAAGATAATCACAGTGGGTAATACTACGTTAAAAAACAGGGTTTTTGAGTGGGTAGTGCCAGATCTGTCTGGTCATTATGGTTCCTGCAAAGTATCTTTGAAGACACGTGCACCAGGTTATCGTTCTTCAGAAACCAATATTCAGATTCTTGACCAAGAGGTGGATTTAGAGGTGAACTTGGAGAAGTTTTTAATCAAAAGGAACCCTGACCGCTACAAAGTGATTATGCGATGTAGAAACAAAGGAACAAGAACTCTTGATTATGTCCCTATTGAGTGGGTAATAACTACAGGAACTGGAACTTTTGTTGAGCAAAACAGCGCAGGTTTTGGTCGTATGTATCCCTATGTAGAATATACTCATTATATAGAAGTACCAGCGGATCGCAAGGTGCAGGTATGGATTGACCGCCAGAATATTCACAGGGAACTTGAAAGTTTAAGAAGCGATAATTATAAGGCAATATACTAAAAGACAAGGACAACCAATTTTGCAAACTAAAAATTGGGGACAGAATTGGGGACAGGCACCATTTCCAATTTGGCAAACTAAATCCATTACTTATTTTTTAAAATAACCAACCTAACTTAATTTTCTAAAAATACAATTTCAATTGTAAAGACAAAAATGAAGGATTATAATATGTAAAAAGTGTTAATAAGATTAGAATGAACTATACACTTAAAATAAATAAAAATTCTCTAAAACTTTATCCTTTATACCATAAACTCTACCGTGAAAAATCCAGACTTTTAAATTGGGAATAAGAAGTAGAAGATTTAGTAAGGATGAGATAGAGAAGTATTTGAGAAATGAGTATTGATAAAATTTAAAGAGGTTTCGATTAAAAAACTATGAAAAACTTTATCACTAATAGCGGTGTGGAAAATTTAAAAAAGCGCTTGGCAGAACTAATAAATAAAAGCGAAGAATTAAAGTTTCTGGTAGGATTTTTTTATTTCTCCGGCATAAGAGAGCTTTATACAGAACTTAAAAAGAATGCACAGGTAATAATAAAAGTACTGGTCGGGCTTAATGTTGATAAATTAAATTATCAACTCATTGAATATGCCGATTCAGATGACCAAAGTGGCCATCTATCTAACGAGGAGATAAGTTATAAATTTTTTAATTCAGTTAAAAAATCTATTAATTCAGAAGAATTTGATACTTATGAGTTTTACGAACAGGTTAGATTTTTTGTTGATCTTATAGAAAAAGATCGCCTTATTATCAGAAAAACACTTCGCCCTAATCATGCAAAACTATATATCTTTAAGTTAGAAAGCGAACAGGTGGGTCGTAAAAATCTTTTTATTACGGGAAGCAGTAATCTTACTAAAACAGGTCTTACTGTTCAAGAGGAGTTTAATGTTGAGATAAGTGACTACGGTTTTGAAGATGCTGAGAATTATTTTGACCATTTATGGCAAAACGTCTCAATCCCAATTACCGAAGATAAAACCCTAAAAGGAAAATTGATAGAAGTTATTGAAAAGGAAACTCTAATTAAAAAAATCACTCCTTTTGAAGCATTCATCTTGGTTTTAAAGATTTATCGTGATTCCTTTGAAAGAAAAGAAATCGGTCAATCCCTTATTGATATACTTCAGAAAAATAATTACATCTCTTATCAATACCAATTAGATGCCATTCGCCAGGCATTAGCCATAATTGAAAAGAATAACGGAGTTATCCTTGCCGATGTCGTTGGTTTAGGCAAGACAATCATTGCCTGCTGCGTTGCCCGACAGTTACGAAGGCGAGGGGTAATAATTTGTCCTCCCGGTATTATGGGTGATCCAAGAAAAAAAGACTCTGGCTGGAATATGTATAAAGAGCAGTTTGG
>JAMWCW010000028.1 GCA_023819145.1 Candidatus Omnitrophota bacterium | reverse complement strand
AAAATTCTCATAATTTCTTTTTTAATCTTAGCATTTATATCTTTTTGTAAATTTTCTTTTATAATTGCTGGCTTTTTATTTTTGTTAACCTTTCACATAGCCATTCTTCTCACTAAAAAAGAAATAAATTATTCCTCTCTCAGGAAACTCTATCGCTACGATGGATTGGTCTTCGGAATCATCCTTCTTTTACATCATCTTCAGAAGTTTCTATTCTTTTAAATATTTTTCCACAGCCTGATGGCAATGGAAATAGATTATATCTGTCCAACCACCATGCTCAAATGACAATTTTGCCTCATCGAGATCATGATTCCCTTTCTCAAACCATTCTTTCGCCAAAATTTTGAAATTAGAATTATTTTTCATATAGCACTTCCCCTTCTTTTAGAATGCGTTTGATGAAAAAATCACCTAAAGAAAGTCTCTCTTTAAATTCCTCTGGTGTATAAATAATGAAATCTATCGGGAGGTTTTGGTCATTCAAAAATTTATAAATTTCAAGTGGGCGGCGATGGCGTGGTAATTTTGTCTGTTTTATAATGAAGAAATCCAGGTCACTCCCCTCTTCAAATTCACCCCTTACTGCTGAGCCAAAGAGAATTACTTTCTGAGGCTTATATTTTGTTTTTAAGATATCTAAGATTTTATGAATTTCTTTCTCTAAAACTTTCATTTAAAACCTCTATGTTACCACTTTACATTTTTATCCCCGTAATATTAAAAAGAGATAGATTATCCCTCTCTCAGAAAAATCTATCGCTATACGGGATTGGTCTTGGGAATTACCCTGCTTTTATATCTTCTCATATCCTCAATATCTTCAAGCCACATCAAATTATCAATCTTTTTCCCATAGATCTTTTGTCAACTTGAGCATCTCTTCAGCCAATTTTATCAGCTTTTGAGCATCATTTAAGGTTATCTCAGCATTATAAACATAACGAGCCTTATTTCTCAAGTCTAAGGATTTGTTTAAATTACGGCCAATTTCCTCAGGTACCTTTTTGGTCTTAACAAAAAACTTGCTAAATTCACCAATTATTCCACCATGGCTTGAGGGAGTCTCAGCGAGCACCTGTAGAAGAAAGGCCTTCGCACATAATTCAGCGGCATTGTAGGCGGCATCAATTGTAATTCTAAACCTCTTTGATTTCAAGTTCTCTTTGGCTCCTTCTAAATATTCCTTGGCCAAAATTAAATAATTTTTGGCCTCTTCTCTTTTCAATTCTTCTTCATTCATAGAATATACCTCCTTTCCGTATTTAATAATACGGTATAAAAAATAATTATTTGGATATCTTAACATCTCTATGGGATAAAGGAGCGGTTCAATACTCTCCGAGTATTGCCAATAAGTTTCCATTTGTAAATCACAAATGATGTTAAGAATATAATCAATATTTCTCAAACAAAATATTAACAGGTCTACATCGCTTTCTGGGGTTACTTTTCTACGATTGAGACTTCCAAAAAGATAAATTTTCCCTACATATTTTTCAGCCTCGCTATTTATTAACTTAGAGATGAAAAAATCCAGAGCCTCTTCTTTATTTTTTATATACGCCTGGGGTACCAATTCTCTTTTTTGCATATTTACTTTTGCCCCCTTTTATAAGGAATATTTAGTTTTAAGGCGAGTTCTTCTATAAATTTAAGGAATCCCTGCAGACTGTTTCTAAAATCTAAAAATACTTCATCAAAGTCATCCCATAAACTCTCCTCCCTTAAAAATCAATTCTTTATATTTATAATTTTCTAATGGAATTAAATCTATCTTTTTCTCACAGGTCTGCTTTTAGCCCTTGCCTTCTCCTGGAATGAATTTTTTGACTAAAATTTTTCTTCCACTTTATTTATAAATTCTTTTTGATAATTTTATCTATCTCTGCCAAGAATTTCTTGCTATCTGTAAGAACTGTTTCTGCTTCTTCCCTGGTTGCTTCATAGAGTGTATCATAGTCTCCATTTTCCCTTAAGTCTTTGGCATAGGATAACATTTTTCCAAAAGAGGCATCTAAAAGACCTGTTTTAATAAAATGCATACTCAACATCGCCACTGCTCCCGAGTGTGTATTTACTTGAATATGCTTAGTTAAAAGTAAGGCCTTAGTGGCATGAAACATAGCATAGTAAGCACGCGAAATAGAATCTTCGTAAAGTTTATCTTTAAATATTCTCTCCGCACTATAAAGTTTTTTCCTTGCTTTTTCTAACTGTTTTAATATTTTCTCTTTCAATTTTTCTTCCATAAAATTATTCCCTCTTTTTTAATGCTTTCAATAAAAAAAGCTCCTAAATTCTCTAATTTTCCAAAAAATGTTTTATCCAATATTTTTAAAGATAAACAGAGGTTAAATTTTAAACCGATATCAAAGGCAAGATCGCTTATTTTCCGGTTAAGGACAGGGTCTTTATTCTCCGTAACTACCAAAATATCCAAATCCGAGTATTGATTATAATCGCCCCTTGCTTTTGAACCAAACAATTCAATTAAGACCAATTTGTCACAATATTTAGAGACTAAACTTGCTTTAAATTCTTGCAATGCTTTTTCTTCTTTGAGACTTAGAGATGGATGAACCATTTTCTTCTTTATAAATTTTTATTATACGCTATTCCCTCTTGCTACGCAAGAATTTTAATGCTTTTTCTGTTTTTGAGAGGTATATTATTATAATGCTTATTAAGATTTATCGCATCAAAGATTGGACGCATTTTTTAGGTCTTATTCTATTAGGATATTTCTTAAATAAGCCTTTTTTATTTCCCCATCTATTGAGCAAAATCATTATTTCTGGCTTGCTCCTTGCCTTTGCTTTCTCCTGGAATGAATTTTTTGACCGAAAATTACCAAAGAGAAAAATTCTTCTTTCTATAATTCCTCTATTTCCTATCCCTTTTCTTATGAATTTTCTAAATCCCAAAACTAAAATTTTTATTCTTTTATTTTTCTTAATTGCTTTACTTTATTCCCTACCTCCGGTTAGACTTAAATCCCATCCTTTCATTGGAACTTTCTGTAATGCCTTTGGCTTCTCTATGCTTTTTCTTATTGGAATAAATAATCTCGAAAATAAATTAATTTTGCCAATTTACTCTGGGCTTCTTTGTCTCTTATTTGTAGCTCAATTAATCCATGAACTGGCACATTTATCTCAAGATAAATCTGAAAAAATATTAACCACCGCTCTATTCTTAGGAGAGAAGAAAATTAAAATTCTCATAATTTCTTTTTTAATCTTAGCATTTATATCTTTTTGTAAATTTTCTTTTATAATTGCTGGCTTTTTATTTTTGTTAACCTTTCACATAGCCATTCTTCTCACTAAAAAAGAGATAAATTACTCTTCTCTCAGAACACTCCATTGCTAT
>JAMWCW010000027.1 GCA_023819145.1 Candidatus Omnitrophota bacterium | reverse complement strand
CTATGTAGGCAAAGAAGATAAAGACGGAACTTGGGCAATCCAGAAAATTGATACCAGTGAAGGAGTTGCGATTTCTTATGCCACTCAGAAAAATAATTCTTCTTATGACAATTATTCGTCTGCTTGGACCGATAGAGGAAGTTTGACTTATTCAAATTATAAGAACGCCTATTGACAGGAGGTGAATTATGGCAGTAGATTTATCTGCTTTAGCAGGAGCGGAGCAAATTAAAAAGATAAACGAGAATACGGCGGTTAAATATAAAGTAATTGAAGAAAGCATTGATTTGGAGGCGTTAAGACAGGAAAAGGCGAATTTGGAAGCGTTACTGGTGATGGAAGAACCGACAGAAGAGGAATTATTACAGGAGGGGAAAATAATCCATCCTTATTATTCACAAAAGGAATATGCGAGTAAAAGAATTGCACAGATTAACGAAATTCTGAAATAATATGGCCGTTACTTATAATACTTTAACGGACTTGGGATATATTTATACTAACGATGGTGGTGTTTTTTCATCTAATAATGCTACCAACACGGATTTTGATTATTTCCCTGACGATGCGGAGGTTGGGGATATTCTATATTTTGGCAAGAATGGTATTTTTGATGATATTCAGCTTTATATCGGAACAGCTTTTGCAGCTACCTCAGTTACTTTTGTTTGGGAGTATTGGAATGGTTATAATTGGGTTGCTTTAACCGTAACAGACGGCACTTCTAACTTTACTAATTTGGGTCAACAAACAGTTTCTTTTGTTCCGCCTATAAACTGGAGAAAAACTACTATCAATTCACAAAATATGAATTGGGTAAGAGTAAGAATATCTGCCATAGACACCCCAACCGAAGGTGGAGCAAACAGCACTCAGAAGGTTAAGGCGGGAGACAATAACATTATTGCTACGGGGACAGTTACTTTGGCGACCATTTATAATGCAGATGTGGCTGGGGGCTGGGGAGTTGTTGAAAATCAAGGGCAGGCTTACAGAATAAACGCCACTTTAACCATTGGCGACAACTCTACCACGACTTCTTTTACCTCAAGCAATGAATTTTTAGAATTTATAGTTTTAGCGGGAAGGGTAATTTGGTTAAAAGGCAGTCAGGTAACCGTTCAATTTGGGACGCTTAGTAATGGAAGAGGATACAATGGTTCTTATATACTTTTTAATATGATACAAGCAGGTGAGGTAGGGGGATTTAGGGCATTGACAGGTAATCCTACGCTTAAATTTTATGGAACTTTGGTAAATACAACTTATATTCAATATATAATTTACAGTGCGGCCTTAAATTTATACACCACTGATTTTTTAAATTCTATGGGACAACTTCATGTAACACTTCCGGTTAATATGAACTATAGCACTATAGCAGGTGGTTTAATTCTTGAAAATTCACCAACACTAGCTTCAAATTTAAGATTGACAAATCTTAAGCTTCGAAGCGGTGGAACATTTAGCGATACAGTTATCGACACTTTAACTTTTTGGAATAACTATCCTAATACTTCTATCGTTTATATGAAAAACTGCACGATTACCACAAAAGTTTACGATATAACATCGAGCGATAGAGGTGTAACTGTTTATTACCAATTTTCTTTTGATTTGAAGGTAATTGATAATGCGGGAAATGAGATTAGTGGAGCAACGGTGGTAATGAAGGATAAATACGGAACACAGGTATTCTCCACGACTACAAATGAGAATGGAAACATAACTCAGCAGTGGGCGACTTATGAAAAAAGAGTAAAAATTATTACCCCACCCCAAGATACTCAAACCTTTTATGACCCTCACACCGTTACTATATCTAAAGATGGCTATCAAACCAAAACAATAAAATATACGATGGATAGGAAAAGAGAAGAGATTGAAGTTTTAGAGCCTGCGGTTAAGCTTCTAATGCCGATGGGAAAAAGGATTTACAAGAATTTAAAACCTGCGGATGGACAGAATAAGATATTGTGGGAAGAAATATAGCTTTATCTAATTTAGAAAAATCCAATAATTCTTCACTTATGGTTCTTGACAAAACTTTTAAAATATGTTACTAATTTATTAGTTAATTTTCTTGATATTATCAAGTGATTAACAGCCTAAACCACAGGAAAACTTGTGGTTTTTTTATCTCAAGACGGAAATCTCCGTCTTTTTTATTAAAAAAAAAGAGACAAAGAGGTTAAGATTTAAATTTCGATTTGATTGTTGAAAATAATTTTTTGAAAATAAAAAAAAGATTTACAAACCAAAAAATAATGGCGGGAATAGTTATGAAATCAGCCCAAAGCGGCATATTTGTTTTGTAAGTATGCCACATAAAAAAGATATAGAAGAAAAGGGAAACAGGAATGCCAAAAAAGAAAATGACTAATAATTTGTTTTTCATTAAGGGTATTATAGCATACGAAAGGGGGTGAGTAAAGAATGCATATAGGAAGTTGGGGATTGCCAGAATTTGGAGCAACTGAATGGATAGGAAAAGAGAAGAGGTGGCGGTATTACAACCTGCGGTTAAACTTCTAATGCCGATGGGAAAAAGGATTTATATGAATTTAAAACCGCAGGACGGGCAGAATAAGATATTGTTGGAAGAAATATAGCTTTATCTAATTTAGAAAAATCCAATAATTATTTATTTTTAATCTATGTCGAAAACAACTTTTATCATCAAAGATGGTGAATCTATAGAAGCTATTAAATTAGAGGGTGACGAAATCTTCCAAAAACCTCTTCCCGAAGGCTGTGAACGATTGAAATATACCGTTAAAGAGGGAGAAACCGCCTTTGATATTGCCCACAAATTTGAAGTTAATCCCTACGAGCTTTGGACTTTTCTAACGGAAAAGTACGGTTCGGATTCTTTATACACCGGCCAGGAAATAGAAATTCCCCATATTCTGATAAAGAAAGAACTTCCAAAACCTAATGAACAAAAGGAGGATAGTCAAGGTTAGACAAGTAATAATTGGCTTAATCTTTTTTAGGCAGCCTTTACATATTCTTCCTTAATATCAATTCCAATAAAGTTCCTTCCCAGTTTTCTGGCGACTAAACAAGTCGTTCCCAATCCGCAAAATTGGTCTAAAACTACACCGTTGGGCGGAATGGATAACTGGGCTGATGCTTTACCTGTTACTCCTCCCGTTGCTATTCCCTTATCCGCTTATTCGGTAAGCAATGCGGTTTGGGAAGAGTTAACTAGTTCACATATAACAAACGGAACATTTGGTCAAAAGTTGGGAAAGCAGCCATTTATAGTAGATAAAAGCGGTTTTATAGTAAAAAAATAACTAAACAAGGGCAGTCAATCTTGAAAACCAATTCTCTTTTTTAAGAAAATTTACTATATGGCATTTTATTATCCACCGACACAAAATGGACTTCAGAAGACGCTTGCGTCTCAGCTAAATACTGGGGAGACGGCTCAAATGGTTCTAAACAATACTACA
>JAMWCW010000026.1 GCA_023819145.1 Candidatus Omnitrophota bacterium | reverse complement strand
TGTACCCTAAAACAAAGGATAGATAAAATTCAAAATTATGTTGTTTCTCGTTTAGAAAAAATTACCTTGGCATCCTTATCGGAACTTTGACAGAAAAATAGGTTTTTGCTATACCCTCTCGTCGTGAGAGGGTTATTTTTTGTCTAATTTGTTGTGCAATATTTAAAAGAAATATCTTGACAAATAAATATAAATTTATTATAATTTTATTGTGCAACGAAAAGGAGAAAATAATGTATGTAAGGATAAAAAGGGTTAAGAACTCAAAAGGAGAATTAAGAGAATATCTCTTGGTAGTCGAAGGAAAACGTATTCAGGGGAAGGTTAGACAAAGAACCATTGCCAATTTAGGAAGACTAGATTTAATCCAGAATACTCAAATTTCAGACCTGCTTATTGATAAGTTAAAGGATTACACCAAAATACTTAGGCTTATGGATATAGCAAAGACTTGTTGTGATTGGTCAAAAGATTATGGAGTAATTCTTGTCTTAAAAAGACTCTGGGAAGATTTAAGCTTAGACCAGCTCTTTAAAATATACCTTAAGAAATACAAATATAAGACTAATTTATCTGAATGCATTCTTTCTTTAGTCATTTCAAGATTGACTTCACCCGGTAGCGAATATCATACCTTTAAGTGGATTCAGTCTGTATATGAGCCTAAATGGGAAGATTTTAAGCTCCAACACTTCTACAGAGCCTTAGATTTTATTTATCGTCACAAATCTGACTTAGAAAAAGACCTCTTCTTCAAGATGACAAACCTCTTTAGTCAGGAATTAGACCTGATTATGTTCGATACAACCTCAATAAAATATTGGGGCGAAGCAGAGGATATAGACATCTTACAATATGGCTACTCCAAGGAAAAAAGAGGTGACTTAAAACAAGTTATCATTGGAATACTTATGACCAAAGAAGGTATACCTTGTGGTTGTGAGGTATTTAAAGGCAATACCTCAGACCTTAAATCCTTTATCCATATCTTAGAGAAACTAAAAGAAGAATATAAAATTGGAAAGCTCATCTGGGTAGCTGACAGGGGTATGGTGTCTACGGAAAACATCTCAAAACTCAATGAACTAAATCAACAATATATCTTAGGAATAAAGATGAGACAACTAAATAAAGAAAGAAGAGATGAGTTCTTATCTCTAAAAGGAATGTTTCCGGTCTCTGAAGATCTCTATGCTAAAGAAGTAATTATTCCTTATGAAGGCCGATACATCATTTGCTTTAATCCTAAAGAGCAGGAATTAGAAAGAAAGAAGAGAGAATTCTTTAAAAAAGTCCTAGAGAAGAAGATTGAAACCCAAACTACAAAGGAATGGATTATTAAGAATGGTTACAGAAAATACATTGATATAACCGAAGGTAAAATTGAGCTCAATGAAAAACGCCTCAGAGCAGAATATCAATTTGATGGAAAATGGGTCTTATTAACCAATACAAAATTACCTTCAAAAGAAGTTGCCTTATACTACAAAGACCTCTGGCAGATCGAAGCAAGCTTTAGAGATTTAAAAGATGATTTAGAAACCTCACCTATATACCACTGGACAGAAAGAAGAATTATAGCTCATATCTTCATTTGTTTTTTAAGCCTTTTACTTAAAATTGCCTTTAATAAAAGATTAAAACAGATAGATAAACAGGCTTGTTATTCTGAGGTATTTGCTGCCACAAACCAGATTAAAGCAGTAAAGCTAACTGAGGGAAGAAAAGAGATTATCTTCAGGACTGAATTCCCACCCAAAGCAAACCTTGCCTTCAAAGCAACAGGGATTGCCCCACCACCCAGAATTATCTCCTACAAAGAAAATCCAAGTGTTGTGTCCCGTCAGGGTGAGTTTTAGCTCTCTCGTCGATAAAAGAGGAAATTTGGAAGGCCAACTGTCAAAGTTCCGGCAAAATTTGCCTTTTTGCTGATGGAGACAATCCCATTTCAAACCCGTTAGATACCTCACCTGTCGGTTCACCTCACGGCGAAGCCGTGGGCAGGCAGGGAGAAACTTATTCTTCTGGGGCCAAACATAAGCAAATAAGCCAATTTTTGAAGAAAGAACACATCCCGACTTTAATTTAGGCTTTTTTGGTAGCTAGTCACAATTTTTCTTGACTTTCACTTGATTTGTTTTATATTATAGAAGTAATAAATGATATAATAAAGTTTACAAGTAAAATTATATAATGAATATTAGCCTAAATGTCAAGGAGAATTTAGATGGTTGCTAATGAGGTTAAGCGCCGAAGAATAAAAAAGAAATTATCCCGGGAAAACTTAGCTCACCTTGCGGATATTTCCTATAATACGATTGTAAAGATAGAGACCGGCTCTACACTAAACCCCGGTATAAAAACTATTTCTAAGATAGCTAAGGCATTAGGCGTAACGGTAGATGAATTAATAAATTAAGCTTGAAATGGCTGAAGGCAATTTGACGGTTTGATGAAAAAAAATGCGGGAGAGGAGAAACAACATATGAGGCCTGAGAAATTAGGGGAAATAAAAAATAAAATATATCCGATATTGAAGCGCTACGGTGTGGCAAAGGCTTCTATTTTTGGTTCCTATGTGCGTGAGGAAGAAACCATAGAGAGTGACATAGATATTTTGGTAGAATTCAGCTCAGAGAAATCTCTGCTAGATCTCGCCGGGCTTAAAATTGAACTTGAAGAGGCGCTGGCAAGAAAGGTGGATGTATTGACCTATAAGTCCCTGCATCCGCTTATTAAAGACGGCATACTTAAAGAGCAGGAGGTGCTCATATGAAAAAAGACTATAAGGTTTTCCTTGCCCATATACTTGAATGCATGGAGAAAATTGTTGAATATACAGCTGGCCTGACAAAAGAAGGCTTTCTTCGTTCCTCGCAGGTTCAGGATGCCGTGATGCGCAGGATTGAGATAATCGGGGAAGCGGTAAAGCATCTACCGCAAGGAATAACGGAAGCGAATCCGCATATCCCTTGGAAAAAGATTGCGGGAATGAGAGACATACCTATTCACGAATACTTTGGGGTTGATTTGGAATTGACGTGGAAAGTGGCAACCGATGATATCCCAAAGTTAAAAAAAGATATTGCTGTTATTAAAGGAGTAGATGAGGTATAGAAGTTACAATAATAATAGGAAATACAGAATGAAAAATGCTGTAACTGCAATAATTCTACACACACACACACAAAGAAACAACCTAAGTAAAAATTTATTAGAGTTAAAAAAAGCTTTTGTCATCAAAAAGGAGGCTGTTTTGAATGGAAAGACAAGAAATTATTATAGAGACTTTACGAAAACTGAAAGATGAGATAAGGCAAAAGTATAAAGCAGAAATTAAAGCAATTTTCGGCTCTTATGTAAGGGGAGAGCAAAAAGAGAGTAGCGATTTAGATATTCTTGTAATGTTTTTTAAAGGGGCAACCCTCTTCGACTTTGTGGGCTTGGCGGATTATGTGGAGGAAAAGCTTAAACTCAAGGTAGATATCGTTCCTATTGATACAATTAGAGAAGAAATTAAAGAAAATATTTCCAAGGAGGCTGTTTATTTATGAGAGACCCTAAACTTTATCTAAAAGATATTTTAGCGGCAATGGATGCAATTGAAAAATTTGTTGAGGAGATAGATTTTGAAACTTTTAAAAATGATGATATGAAATCCAGTGCGGTGATAAGAAAATTTGAAATTATTGGTGAGGCGACAAAAAACATGCCAGAAGAGATTAAACAGAAATACCCTGCTATTCCTTGGAAGGATATGTCAGGAATGAGAGATAGGCTGATTCATTTTTATTTTGGAATAAAATATGAACTTGTTTGGGAGACAATAAAAAAAGAGGTACCAAAAGTTAAAGCATTAATTAAGAAAATCTTAGAGGAAAGTTCTGTAGGTTTTTAGACTTTCTCAGAGGTCTT
>JAMWCW010000025.1 GCA_023819145.1 Candidatus Omnitrophota bacterium | reverse complement strand
ATATGCAAAACAAAAAATTATTTAAAATTCATCTTATAACTTTTCTATTTTTGTTTATCCTAATAAACCATCTTTTATCCCAGATAAATCCTCTTTTTGAAATATTGCAAGAATACGCAACCCTTATGGGTGAACATTTGTATATAGAGAAACTCAGTTTAAAGGAATTTTCTTCTAATGTTACCTTCATCAATCTACGAGATGAAATACGCAAATCCGGACTTTTTGTAGATATATATAAATTAGATAAACCTTGGTTTGTAAAGTTGTGTGAATTAAATATTCCTTTCATTGCTTTTCTAAAAAATAATACCTATTTTTTAGTGAAACGAGTTCAACAAAAAAATAATTCCAATCTACTCCAAATTATGATTGAAGGAGAACAGAAAGAACTAACCCCTTTGGAGTTATTTGAAAAAATTAAGGGAGTTATGCTGTTCCCCTGCGGCAATGTAATGTTTAATAAATCCTTCTTATATGGAGATAGTAAAGAAAATTTAGGGAAAGGCAAGATATTTATAATTTATATATTTCATGAAGGAACGGATTTTAAGGAAATAGAACCCATACTAAATAATATATTAGAAGAAACACATAAAGAAGGACGTAAGTTAATATATCTAGAGGAATTAGGACTAATTCCTTTTGAAAGCGTTGAGGCTCAACGCAATAGCCTAAATTTATCTGACCAGACAGCCTTTGACAAAGTTAAAGAGACTTTACGGCAAGAAACGGCCGCTATAGAAGAAGGTATTCCTGTGTATGACGAATCAATTTTCTATAGTGCGCTCTATAAATATTTGGCCAAGAATAAAATAAAATCAATTTTGGAAGACCTAAAATATGATAACTGGAAATCTATAGTTACATTTGATTCTTATGGATTAGTTAATGAGGCATTGAGTAAGTTTTTAATGGGAGGGATAGATAATGCTATAGTAACCATGAAATCATACTTAAAGGGATTTATGTTGAATAACCATAAAATTAGAGATATAAACTTTAGTAACCAAATTAAAGAACTGCTTCAAAAAAATCCCAATAGCGTAATTTTAACTATTAGGGGTTTAGCACACTATGGATTTGAAGATAATCTAGCTTCTACAGGAGTTGATGTAAATATATATATCGTGGGAGAAGGACCAATAAATAAACTTATCCCTGCACAACATTATACTATGGTTCTCAAACAAAATGATGTATATTTACCTGAGGATAAATATAATGAATTGACTGCTAAAAGTTTGGTTGAATTTGTGCTACTTGATTACTATATGATTGATTTAGGATATACTAACTATCCTACGGCAGTGAGGATGGTAAATACTCTTTTGGAAAAAATCTCTTTTGAGGATATTAAATTACTTTGCGATGAGTTATTTATGAGATTATTTAGAAGAGAAATTGATAGCACAACCTATAAAAAGTTCGTATTTGATTGGTTGAGAAACAGACAAGTTGAAAATATCAAGCCTACTGAAAAGTAGAACAGAACAAAAATAGGATGTGAAGCGTATTACCTCTTCCAACCCTGCATAATTTTTTCTTATCACGATGAAGATTTTTCAAAATTAGAAAAAGCAATGGAAAGGGTGCTTAATCTTGCGCGCTCAAGGAATAGAAAAGTTATTTACCTTGATGAGTTAGGACTAATTCCTTATGAGACAGTTAGAAATATAATGGAAGTAGAGAAAATTTCCGAGGAGGAAGCATTTTTAAAAGCGAAAAGAATGCTTGCGGAGGAGTTAGAGGGGATAGAAAAAGGAATTCCTATTTATGACTCCTTGGATACCTATACTAAAATTTATAATTTTCTTGCTCAAAATAAGATAAAAAGTGTTATGGAAGATTTGGGTTATCAAAACTGGAAAAACATAATCTCCTTTGATGAGCAAAAATTTTTTGATATTTCCTTTGCTCATTTTGTGCTCAATGATATCTCCAATTATCTCAGGACAATTAAAATTTATCGTGATAATTATGGGAGATATAATATAAAAGATAGAGATACCAATTTTACCAATCAGATTTTAAGATTGAAGAATGATTTTCCTGATGCTATTCTGTTCACCATCCGTGGCTTATCCCATATAGGACTTTCTGAAGAACTTACAAAACAGGGAATAAATGTAGAAATGGTAATTATCGGCGAAGGTATTTTGGAAAATAATATTATTTATCAAAGTATGCTTCACATCTATGAAGACCTCAATGTAAAGTTACCAGATGAGGAAGAAATATATCTAAAAATAATTCCTCAGGAATATCTGAGGTTGTATTTTACCGAGGTTCAACATAATTCTACTGCCCAAGCGACGCGGGAAGCAAATAGGCTTATCTATAAATTAAGTAAAGACGATTGTTTTACCCTATCTCGTGAATTAAAAGACGTTCTTTATACCGGAAGATTTAAAAATGATTTAGAAGGTTTATACAGATTTTTTTATGAATGGATACAAAAGCGTGTGAGTGAGAAACAGACAATCCCTTCACCTCCTTAAAAAGAGAGCCAACTACACTTCGTAAGTGTCAAAAATTTTCGCTTTTTAAAAGTTAACATTCTTCCTACACAGTTAGAGATAACCTTCTCTCTGCACAGTAACACTTTTAATATTTTTCTTGACAAAGAGGAAGGATACACTATATAATTATTTAGCACTCTTATAATGAGAGTGCTAAAATGGAGGCGTAGGGATGCGCAGGATAGATTTAAAATCCCGAAAGGAAAAAATCTTAGGAACGATTGTAGAGACATATATTGAAGAGGCAAAGCCAGTGGGTTCGCGGACCATTGCCCGAAAATTGCATTTTAAATTTTCTCCCGCTACCATCCGCAACATCATGGCTGACCTTGAGGAAGAGGGTTATATCACACATCCTTATACCTCTGCAGGGAGAATCCCCACGGATAAAGGGTATCGTTATTATGTAGATTATCTGATGCCCGAAGAGGGACTTACTCCGCAGGAGAAAAAAGAGATTATCCAGGAATATAAAACTGTTGAGGATATTTCGGAGATTATGGATAAAACCAGCCGTCTTTTAGCGCGTTTATCTGAAGAGGCGGGCATCGTGGTTTATCCCTGTTTAAAAAAGAGCAGGTTAAAGCATATAGAGTTGATAGATATAAAGGATAATTCTGTGCTGATGGTGCTGATAACTTATTCCGGTTTGATTAAGAACCTCATTCTCCGTTTTCCCCATCCCTACTCCCGAAGTCAGTTGGAGAAAATCGGTAATTTCTTTAATGCGGAACTGGAGGGGGTTTATTTAAGTGAAATTTGTAAATATCTTCTGCAGAAGAGACTGAGCGATGATTTTTCTGTTTATAATCTTTTTAAGGATGCTTTCTCTATCTTAGAGGAGGCATTTAAGAAACTGGAGGAGGAGAGGTTTTGCTTTGAAGGGGCAACTCAGATAATTACTCAGCCGGAATTTGAAGACCGTGTTGCCTTGACTAAACTCCTGCGGCTCATGGAAGAGAAAAGACTTCTTCTGGAAATTATCGCACAGGATATGGAAGAAGAGGGGATAAAAGTCCATATCGGTGAAGAGAATAATTTTGAGGAGGCAAAGTCTCTCAGTTTAGTTACCACAAATTATCATGTAGAAGGGAATACGGTGGGGGCTCTGGGAGTGGTTGGTCCTACCCGCATGGCCTATGCACATATTTTCAGCATTGTAAAAAATGTTTCCGAAATCTTAGAAAATATTTTGCAGGAGAGAAGGTTATGAAGAAAAATTCCGAAGAAGATATTCCTGAGAATTCTTCTGAAGAAGAAAAAGGGACCACTGCTGAGGTGAAGAAAATAACGCTTTCTTTCCCGGAGTGGGAAGCATTGCAAAAAAAAGCTTCCCTTGCCGAAGAATACTATGATAAACTCTTACGCTTGCAGGCAGAGTTTGAAAATGCCCGACGCCGGATGGATAAAGAAAAAACAGAGATTATTCATTTTGCTAACCAGTCTCTCTTTATGGAGATGCTCCCCGTGGTGGACGATTTTGACCATCTCTTGAATGGCTTGGAGAGAAATCAGGTTAAGGAAGATATTTTTGTGGGGATAGAGATGATTAGAAAGAGATTATCTAAGATTATGGAAGAAAACGGTCTGGTGCGGATGAAGGTTGTGGGAGAGAAGTTTGACCCCACCAGGCATGAAGCCTTGATGACTGTGGAAACCGATGAATTTCCTGAAGATACCATTGTGGAGGAAATCCGCAGTGGCTATCTTTTTTATGATAAAGTTTTAAGACCGGCAGTGGTAAAAGTTGCTAAGAAAAAAATAACCGAGAGTCAATGATTTAATTGACTAAAGCAGGAGGTGAGCAGATGGCAAAAGCAATTGGTATTGACTTGGGAACTTCCAATTCGGCAGCGGCGGTTGTAGAAGGAGGAAGGCCAACAATTATCCCCTCGGCAGAAGGGGCAGGGGTGGCTTCGGGGAAGGCATTTCCTTCTTTTGTCGCCTTTACCAGAGATGGACAGAGACTTGTGGGGGAACCTGCACGCCGGCAGGCAGCCATTAATCCCGAAGGAACGATTTTTGCTGCCAAGCGCAAGATGGGAACAGATTATAAATTTAAAGTTTATGGTAAAGAGTATACTCCACAACAAATCTCCGCCTTTATTTTACAGAAGATTAAGCAGGATGCGGAAGCGTTCTTAGGAGATAAGGTGGAGGAGGCGGTGATTACCTGCCCAGCTTATTTTGATGATAACCAACGCACTGCTACTAAAGATGCGGGAGAAATTGCGGGATTAAAGGTATTGCGGATTATCAATGAACCTACTGCTGCCTGTCTTGCCTATGGTCTGGATAAATTGGGTAAACGCTTAAAGATTATGGTTTTTGATTTTGGAGGTGGAACCTTGGATGTAACCATTATGGAGATGGGTGAAGAAGGGGGGTTTATGGTTCTCTCCACCAGCGGAGATACCCAACTGGGAGGAACCGATATGGACAATGCCCTCATTGAGTACATTACAGAACAATTTAAACGCGAAACAGGAATTGATTTACATAATGACAAAATGGCTATACAGCGGGTGCGGGAAGCAGCGGAGAAAGCAAAGATTGAACTTTCCAGCACACTGACCACAGATATAAATCTTCCTTTTATCACTGCGGATGCCACCGGTCCAAAACATTTATCCCTAAGCATTAGCCGTGCCAAATTGGAGGATTTGGTTTCTCCGATTATTGAAAGATGTCGCCATCCCATTGAACAGGCATTATCCGATGCACAACTTAAAGCAAAGGATATTGATAAAATAATCCTTGTGGGCGGTCCGACACGGATGCCCTGTGTGCAGAAATTTGTAGAGGAGACTGTGGGGAAGAAGATTGAAAGGGGAATTGACCCTATGGAATGTGTGGCGATGGGAGCGGCTATTCAGGCAGCAATTATAAAAGGAGAGATGAAAGAGGTTTTGTTAGTGGATGTTA
>JAMWCW010000024.1 GCA_023819145.1 Candidatus Omnitrophota bacterium | reverse complement strand
TAAAAAAAGCTCTATGGTAGTAAGCGGAATTAATGTATTGAGTGAAACCATAAAAGGCGAAAAGAGGTGATTGGTTTATGAAAGGAGAAAAAACAATAAAAATTTTTACACTAGAACAACAATTTCCTTGTGGTCCTCGGTCAAGTTGCTGTGGCCCAATTGGCCAGAGTGAACAGGAAGTTACGGCACTAAAAAATGCCATAGAAAAACTTGGACTTGAAGTAGAGATATATGATGTGCAGAAGTTTAAAAACTTACAAGAGCACCCACAAGTATTTAAGTTATTTCGGACTTTTGGCCCTCAAGCAATTCCAGTAATTACCGTAGGTAATGACGTTGTTTGTATGGGGAAATCTGAAATTAGCGAAACTGTTGCAGCTATAAAGAGCAAACTATAAAGGAGGCGATTTTATGCCAACCTATGAATATTTTTGTCAGAATTGCGAGAATAGATTTGATATCAAAGCAACTATATCCGAGAAAGAAAAAGGGTTAAAAGCAAAGTGTCCGAGTTGTGGTAGTAATAAGACTATTCAAATCTTAGGCAATTTCTTTACTTTTTCTAAAGGTAGTGGTTCTGGCTTCAGTAGTGGTTGCGGTCCAAATCCCACTCCCGGCTGTTGCGGATAAGAATGGAAGGGATTAAAGTTTTATTCTTATGCACAGGAAATTCTGCAAGGAGCCAAATGGCAGAAGGGTTTTTAAGACATTTGGCGAATAATAAATTTGAGGTTTTTAGCGCAGGTATAAATCCAACTCAAGTTAATCCCTTAGCAATAAAAGTTATGTCTGAAATAGGAATTGATATCTCAATGCAAAAATCAAAATCCATCATGGAATTTATTAACAGGCAATTTGATTACGTTATTACTGTTTGCGACAATACCAAGCAAACCTGTCCTATATTCCCGGGCAAATATCAAAAAATCCACTGGAATTTAGAAGACCCTGCTCAGGCACAAGGAACAGAAGAAGAAAAACTGAAGGTATTTAGGAAAATAAGAGACCGGCTTAAAAAAAATATCTTAGATTTTCTTAAACAGACTTGTTAATTAAAAAAATAAAACAAGTTTTTTCTTTCGGACAAAATTTTGCCCTTATCTAAATTTGCCCTTATCTTGGTTTAAAAAACCTGTTGAAGGCGGGGAGAGCGAAAACTTTAGAAGCCAAGATAAGGTAGGAAGAAAGAAAACTTTTCTTAAAGGCCAATGAGTTGAATACTGAAGGCGAAAATCACACCCGCCCAGTGTCTTCTTTTAGCCACGCCTCAAATTGACGAGCCGTTGTTATTGTAGTAATCTTTAAGCGAGTAGGATATTTGAAAAACAGCCTTTCGGGTATTCCTCAGAAGGAAGGGTCTTTGGGGTCAACCCTGCACTATGGTGCCGAGGGAGGGAGTTGAACCCTCACGACCTTACGGTCACCGGTTTTTGAGACCGGCCTGTATGCCTGTTCCAGCACCTCGGCGAAATTGAAGAGCTTTGGGTGTTCCTAAGATGGTGGAGTAAATAATTGCGGTTTCCCATTCATCAGAAGAGATTATCTCATCTTGTTCAGGTTTTGCTTCCTCGGTCTTTTCTTCTTTTATTTCCTGGGTTTCCTCAACCGCTTTCTCCGCAATTTCTTCTGTTTTCTCAGAGCTCACCTCCACAGGAACTTTCATCTCAGCAGGATAGGGTATTTCTATGGTTTCAAAGATTTCTTCTAAGGGAGTTTCTTCCGAAGTTTTTTCTTTCTGTGAAGCTCTTTTACGGCGCTCCAGGATTTGTCCTAATGATTGGAGAAAGAAAACAATCAGAATAAAGATTAATAAGATTAAGTTTTCCATCCTTGTTTACTCTTTTTCCTTCTTCTTTTCCTCCGGAGACTTACCAATGCGCTCACGCATTTCCGTATCCGCCTGAATATTTTTAAGTGAGTAATAATCCATTACTCCCAATTTTCCTTCTCTGAAGGCATAGGCAATTGCCTTAGGAATTTCTGCCTCTGCCTCCACTACCTTTGCCCGCATTTCCTGGACACGTGCCTTCATTTCCTGTTCCTGAGCTACTGCCAATGCCCGGCGAGTTTCCGCGCGTGCGCGGGCAACCTTTAAATCTGCCTCCGCCTGGTCTGCCTGAAGTTGTGCACCAATATTTTTTCCTACATCTACATCCGCAATATCAATGGAGAGAATCTCAAAGGCAGTTCCTGAGTCTAAGCCTTTTGCCAGGACAGTTTTGGAGATTAAATCAGGATTTTCCAAAACATTTTTATAACTCTCTGCAGAACCGATGGTGGTAACAATTCCTTCTCCTACCCGGGCAATAATGGTTTCTTCCGTTGCTCCTCCTACCAAGCGGTCAATATTGGCACGCACCGTTACCCTTGCTTTTGCTTTCAGTTCAATTCCATCTTTAGCCACCGCTGCCAGAACTCCCTCCTTGGGAGCATCAATTACCTTAGGATTTACAGAAGTTTTTACCGCATCTAAGACATCACGGCCTGCAAGGTCAATGGCACAGGCACGTTCAAATTTTAGATCCAAGTTTGCTTTGTCAGCGGAGATTAAAGCTTTCACTACCCGAATAACATCCCCTCCTGCTAAGTAATGTGCCTCTAAGCCATCAAGTTTTACGGAGAGTCCCGCTTTATGGAGCATAATTAAACCAGGAACAATGATGCGTGGGTCAACATTGCGCAGACGCATTCCGATGAGACTGAAAATAGAGATTTTTACTCCAGCAGCAACGGCAGCTATCCAGAGTCTCACCGGGATAAAATAACCGAAGAGGAAAAGTGTAGCGATAATAACTATAGCAATAATAAATACCGGCATCTTTCACCTCCGTTTTTGGTTATTGGTTAAATAGAGAATTTAACTATCTAGCCATCTCTCTTACCACTATTCGGTTGCCTTCCACCTTTACAACCATAATGGGTTTATCCTGCTCAATGAAAATTCCTCCTTCAGAAATCGCCTCCATTCTTTTTCCGTCAATTAGACATATTCCCACAGGACGCAAATGAGAAAGGGTCCTCCCTTCTTTATTTATCAATTCGCTTAAATCTCCTTTAAAGGATTTAAAACCTGCTTCTTTGGTTTCCTGTTCTTCAAGACGGAGTTTTTTCCAGAATCCGCTTTTGGGAAAGAGTTTCCAAGATAAAATAATAAGGAGAACACTTCCCAGAGAAACAATCAGACCCAACCAGAGACTTAGTTTTGTATAGGCAAAATAGGAAGCAAGAATTAAAGAGACAATTCCACTTATCCCTAATATTCCAAAGCCGGGGATGATTAAAATCTCAATGGCTAAAAGCACATATCCCAAAAGAATTAAAGTTAAAACCCGTAACCATTCAGGCATTTTTCTCTAATTTGACAATTATTTTATTCCCTTCAATATTCACTATTTTTATTTCTCTATCTTTATCTATAAACTCTCCCTCACTCAATACATCAAGGATTTTTCCGGAGAAATTTGCCTTCCCCGCCGGCCTTAAAGGGGTTATGGTTTTACCTATTTTACCGATTAAATTCTCCGGCGTCAAATCAATTGTCACATAGCCTTCTTCACGGGCTTCTTTCTGCTTCAAGATAATTTTCTTCCAGACTTCACTGCGGGGAAGAAAATTTATAGAGACAATTATAATAACTAAGGTGGCAAAAAATGAATAAACAACCACCTGAAATGCCTGCAAAAGTTCCATACGGGGAATATGTAAGGGATGTTTAACCAAGGCTAAAAAGATACTGATTAAAAGAAGCACTCCTCCTGAAATTCCAGCAATCCCAAATCCCGGGATGACAAAGAGCTCTAAGAAAATTAAGATAAGCGCAAGAATAAAAAGTATTATTTCTGTCCAGTTTGCCAGACCTACAAGGTAATGCCCCCAGAAAAATAGTGCTAAAGAAATTATTCCTAAGGTTCCAGCTATTCCCCATCCGGGTATTTTTATTTCAAAAATAATCCCTAAGAAACCTAAGGTTAAGAGTAAGGAACTGACAAGGGGATGGGTAAGAAAACGCACCAGATTCTCTGACCAGGTTGGTTTTGGTTCAATCAGTTTATCTTCTTTTAGGTTTAAAAGCTTAAGCAGTTCCTCACGCTGACTGACAATCTCTTTTACCAGTCCCAGTTCTTTTCCTTCCTCTGCAGTGAGATTAAGGAGTTTCCCTTTTTCGGTAATGGTTTTAATTATTTTTACCTTTTCCTCTCCCCATTCCTTTATTTTCTCTTCCACTTCTTCGGGAGTAAGAATAAATTTCTCTTTTTCTATTTTTACCAGTTTTAGTTCTATATCTTTATCCACAAAAGCTTCCGCCAGTTTGGGATTGTGTTGATTTGCCTCAGCAGTGGCTTTAAATTTTGCCCTTAATGCGGAGATGGTTTTTTCATCCTTTACTTCCTCTTCTCCTATTCCAACTGCTCGGGGTTCTGCAGAACCAATACTTGAGCCAGGGGTAATGTAGATTTCCTCACAGGCTAAGGAAATAAGTGCTCCTGCAGACCAGGCTTCACCCGAAATAAGTGCCCTCGTGGGAATGGGTTTTAATTCTTCTAAGGCTCTGACGATTTCCCCGGCTGCGTCTACCCTTCCTCCAAAGGTATCAATTTCCACAATTACCGAAGAAACATTTTCTTTTTTTGCCTCCTTTACTACCCGTTTAACAAACCCGGAAAGACCGAGGTCAATTACTCCTTTAATGGGAAGAACAAGAAATTTCTTCTGTTCCGCATTAAGAGGAATGGTTAAAATAGCAAAAATCAGGTAAAAGAGATTTAAAAAACTCTGAAACCTTCTGAAAAAATTTTTCATCGTAAATATAATAACATTCTCCGAGGCATTTGTCAATTGTATTGACAAGGAAGAATATTTTTGGTATTCTTATAAAAACTTTAATCCGAAATTCATTTGCTGGGGCCGTAGCTCAGCTGGGAGAGCAACAGGCTGGCAGTCTGTGGGTCAGGGGTTCAAATCCCCTCGGCTCCATTAAATTATGGACAGACACTCTCTTAGTAGTGGTGCTGTCCTTTTTTATTTTGAATATTCTTGAATAATTTTAATTATTTTGATAGATTATAAGTTAGTAATCAATATACATTTCGTCTAAAAACGAATGAGGAGAAATGGTGGCTTAGTAGAAAGAAGATACAATGTCTAATCAAAAAGCAAATTTCAAAACTGAAAGAGAACTCCAAGAAGCGATCTTGCAAGAAAAGGCAAGAGGAACACCCGATTTAGAAATAGGTCAGAAGTATGGGGTTACATTTAGCTACATTGAGAGGCTTATTACAAAATCACAAGGAGTTAATGTTAGTTCATTATCCGTTTCTAAAAAGATAAAAAGACTGCAACCGAAGGAATTCAGAGAAGAACAAACAACGGTTTGGAGCTTTAAACAAAGGGGGAATTGGGCTACTCATAGCGGAGAGTACAGAGGCAATTGGTCTCCTTATATTCCAAGAAATGTTATTCTCAAATATTCAAAGCCTGGCGAGTTAGTTTTAGATTATTTCTGCGGTGCTGGAACAACTGCTGTAGAATGTAAACTTTTAGGTAGAAAGTGCATAGCACTTGATATTAACGATAAAGCCATTGAATTAGCAAAAAAGAATGTAGATTTTAGTATAGAATCACAGCTGTTAACTTT
>JAMWCW010000023.1 GCA_023819145.1 Candidatus Omnitrophota bacterium | reverse complement strand
GTTTATTTTTATTGGATTAATTTCTCTTTTTTTCAAAAGTAGTCTAACTCCCTCGGGTTTTCGTTTTAAAATAAGTATTTGGCGAACTGTTTTTGGGATAGCAATTTTATGGCTCTCTTTATTTTATGGACCTTGGCAGATTAGCGACCGGCTTGATGAAAAAGTTAGCATCGGCGTTTCTTTTGTCAGGTATTTTCTTTGCCCGATTCTTTAATAAATTAGGATTTCCTGCAGTAACCGCATACCTCGTCTTAGGAATACTTATTGGTCCTTATGTATTTAATCTGGCACCTAAAGAATTATTGAATGCTTCTGGCCTAATCTCTAATATCGTTTTAGGGATGATTGCCTTTGGCATAGGTCAGAATTTCTCTATAGATAATTTTAGACGCTTGGGAAAATCTATTCTTTGGATTTCAGTCTTAGAAACCTCGGGAGCCTGGGTATTTGTAACCTTGGCATTTTTGATTATCCTAAGGCAACCTTTTTATATCTCATTTCTTTTTGGAGCGATTGCCTCAGCTACTGCACCGGCCGCTACAGTTATGGTTATCAGAGAATACCGTGCCAAGGGTTTTTTTACCAATACCCTTTTAGGTGTAGTGGCAATAGATGATGCTTGGTGTTTGATAATTTTTGCTATATCATTGGCTATTTCCAAGGCAATTTATAATCATCTGACCAGTCCCCTCTTTTTACTAAAAGTTTTTTGGAATTCGCTCTTTAGTATCAGTGGTGCATTTATCTTGGGTTCGATTTTGGCATTTATATTATCCCACCTTTCTAAATATATCCGGAGCTTGACAGAATTGCTTATTTATACCTTAGGATTTGTTTTATTTAGTATCGGAGTTTCTTTATCATTACATTTATCCGTACTTCTCTCTTGCATGTTTTTAGGGGCGGCTTTAGTTAATATTCATTTGGCATCATTTAAATTTTTTGATGCCATACGCACTATAGACTCTCCACTATTTCTCTTATTTTTTGTCCTTGCCGGAGCTAACCTTGAGATTCCCTTACTGAAAAAACTTGGCCTTTGGGGACTGGTTTATATTATCTTTAGAGTTTTAGGTAAGGTTATAGGTGCTAATTGGGGAGCAGAGATATCTAAATCATCTCCCGTAGTCAAAAAGTATCTTGGTTTTGGATTAGTGCCTCAAGCGGGTGTTGCTTTAGGCTGTGCGTTAATTGCTAAAAGCGATTTTCCTAATATAGGCAATATCCTGTTTACAACTATCGTGGGAACAACTGTTATCTATGAGTTAATCGGCCCATTTTGCACAAAATATGCACTTCATAAAGCAGGTGAAATAGTTATAGGATATTAAAATTACGGTATAATATGTTATAGAAGTTAAAATGAGAGAAAGGGGTCAGACCCCTTTTGGCAAAAAGTGCCTGACCCCTTTTATTATATAGCAGCAGCCAGAGTAAGTAGAAGAGTAAAGTATGCAGAAACATAACAGGAATCTATATCAAATCCAATAGGGAATATTTTAAAATTATAGAAATAAAAAATTCTAAGTGTACCGCCCTCGTTAAATAAAATTTCTAAAAGGAAAGTCGGTCTTTCCCTATTTTATTTAAAATTATTACAACAACCACCTTAACGATAAAAAATTAAGAAACCCTTGACAATTTTCTAAAATATGTTATTCTATTATGAACATTTGTTCATAAACCAAACCGATAGGATGGTAAAATGAGGCCAAAAAGGATCAGATGGATAAAGTACGGACCTACAGAGAGATGTTTTAAACCTTTGTGCAAACCACTGAGTAAGTTAGAAAATGTGTATTTGACACTTGATGAATTTGAGGCAGTTCGGCTTGCATGCCTTGAGGGATTAAAACAGGTTGATGCGGCCAAAAGAATGAAGATTTCCCGGCCTACTTTCTCAAGGATTATAACCTCAGCACATAAAAAAATTGCTGATGCTTTGGTCAATGTTAAGGCAATAAGGATTGAAGGTGGCTGCTGCAAAATTAAAAGGAGGTAAGCATGGTTTTAAATCTAATTTTTGCTGGATTATTAGCTTTAAAAGATTATATTGCCCATCATGTTTTGACCTGTTTAATTCCTGCATTTCTTCTGGCAGGAGGTATGGTTTCTTTTTTTAATAAAGAGGCGATTTTAAGTTATTTGGGCGAAAAGGCATCTAAATTAAGGTCCTTTTCTTTAGCCATATTTTTTAGTTTTTTTATTGCCTCTTGTTCCTGTACAGTTTTGCCGGTAGGAAGCGGTCTTTATTTTGCTGGAGCAGGAATTGGCGCTGCTTTTATTATTCTTTGGGTTGCCCCTTCTACCAATGTCTTATCGCTTTTATTTACCAGTACTATTTTAGGTACAAAGATGGCTATCTCAAGAATTACTGCCTCTCTTTTTATGGCTTTTTTGGTAGGGTGGATAATGAGTGTTTTGTTTGGGAAAGAAGAAAGAAGCAAGATAAAATCTACATCTTCAGAAAATAAGGTAGTTATTAGTAAAAAACATTCCATTTTATTAATCTTGATTTTTCTTTCTATAATTCTGCCTAACTATATCGCACAAGGAAAAAGTTATTTAATTAATGTTTTGGTCTGGAGTATATTAACGGTTATTTGGTTAATTTATGGAGCGAGCACTCTTACCAAAGAAGAAACCAAAAACTGGCTTAAAGAAACGTGGTGGTTTGTGCGGATGATTGTGCCTTTGCTTTTGGTGGGTGTTTTCATTGTGGGTGTTATCGGCAAACTCTTACCTAAGGAATTTGTTTCAAGGTGGGTAGGTGGAAATTCTGTTCTGGCAGCATTTTTGGCAACAATATCAGGGCAACTGATGTACTTTGGCACATTAACTGAATCACCTTTTATTGATACGATGCTAAAATTAGGGATGGGGCGTGGTCCTGCTTTGGCATTTTTGTTAACTGGTCCCGGAATGAGCCTTCCCAATATGCTTGCTATTGGAAGACTTTTCGGAATTAAAAAGGCAGCGGTTTATATTATTCTAATCATGATTTTGGGGACATTTGTGGGCTGGTTTTTGGGAAACCTAATTTTCTAATGTTTGGAGGTCTCACCTCCAAAATACATTGTAAATAAAGAGGTTATGATAGAAAGGAGGTGATAAAAATGAAAATTGAAATTGCTGGCCCGGGTTGTCCAAAATGTAAAGCAACTGAGAAGAATGTTCAAGAGGCATTAAAGCAATTAGGGCTTCAGGCAGAAGTGGTTCATCTTTATGATATGACAGAAATTGCCAAAAGAGGAATAATGTTTACACCCGCCGTAATTGTGGATGGTCAAGTTAAAATCTCTGGCAAGATTCCTACGGTGGATGAGATAAAAGAAGTATTATCTGCCAAATAATTAGTGAAAAAAGGCAAAGAACAAAAATTCAAAAAAGGTGGAGGATGGGGATAGGTTTTGGAGAGATGGGAGCGAACTTTGATAACCAGGTAGTAAGTCTTGATTTACGCAATATGTCGACTGAAAAGGCCCTTAATAAAGTAAAAGAAGCATTGGATAATATTGAAAGGAGGTAGAAAAGTGACCAGAATTTATGGAATTGAAAGAGAGAAGATACCATGGTATCCGAGAATTGATTACGAGAAATGTGTAGGCTGTAAGGAATGTTTTAACTTCTGCTGGAATGGTGTCTATGAGTGGGATGAAGAAAACAATAGACCCAATATTGTCAGACCATATAACTGCGTAGTCGGTTGCTCCGCTTGCGCTAACCTTTGTAATGGAGAGGCGATTAGATTTCCCAGTAAAGAAGAATTAATGGAGGTAATTAATAAGGAGCAAAAAACATAATGGGAGATAAATGACAAACAAGACATTGGGATTTATCGGAGGAGGTAGAATTACTTTTATAATCCTGGAAGGATTAAGGCGTTGTGGTAAATTGCCAGAAGATGTTATGGTAAGCGATTTCAGTATTGAGGCGCTAGAAAAATTAAAGCGCCGTTTCCCTGAGATTGATATCTCAGTTGGCGATAATAAAAAGCCTGCTTGCCAGGAAATAGTATTTCTTGCTTTGCATCCTCAGGCAATAAACAGCGTCTTTTTAGAAATCAAATCCTCTCTTAAAAAAGAAGCAATCATAATTAGCCTTGCTCCCAAAATAATGATTGAGAAATTATCAGAAGGATTAGGCGGATTTAGGCGTATTGCCCGCATGATTCCCAATACCTGTTCAATTATAAATTCAGGTTATAACCCTATTGCTTTTTCTTCTGCCTTATCGGAAACTGAAAAAGAAGAATTAAAGGTCTGGTTAGGCAATTTAGGAGATTGTCCGATAGTGGATGAGGAGAAGTTAGAAGCATATGCCTTGCTTACTGCGATGGGCCCAACTTACCTTTGGTTTCAATTATATGAGTTAGAGAAAATCGCTGTATCATTTGGACTAACTCCTCAGGAAGCTCAAGAAGGTATATCAAAGATGATGAAGGGTACTCTGAAAAACTATATATATGAAGCGGATTTATCACCTGAAGAAGTAATGAATTTAATTCCGGTTAAGCCGTTAAAAGATGAGGAGGAAAATATAAAGAATATATATAGGTCAAAGCTTGAAGCCGTATTTAAGAAGATAGAAGGGAAAAATTAAAAATATGGGAATATTATTACAGTTAGATAAAATATTGCTTAACTTAGAAGGGAGGAAAATTTTGAAAAACTTAAGCCTTTCAGTTGAGGAGGGAACAATCTATTCTATCTTGGGTTCAAATGCTGCGGGAAAGTCAAGCCTTGCGTATGTGATTATGGGCTGCTGTGATTATTTCCCTCAAGATGGTAAGATTTATTTTAGAGGTGAGGATATAACTAGTTTTTCTTTATCAAATTGAAAGAGCAAAGATGGGACCCACCTTAGCCTGGCAGGAGCCGGTAAGATTTGAGGGCTTAGCGGTAAAAGACTATATTGCAGTAGGGATGAAGGAAAAAGACGATAAATTGATTGAACAGGCGCTACAGAGGGTTTTATTGGAGCCAAAGGATTATTTAGATAAAGAGGTGGATAAGAGTTTAAGCGGAGGAGAAAGAAAACGCATTGAATTAGCTGCGGTCTTTGCGCTGAAGCCAAAACCACCAATTTTAGATGAACCAAGATTCAGGAATTGATATTTTGACTTTGGATAATATTGTGGAAGTGATTAAAGAGTTAAAATGCCAAGGAACAACTGTGTTTTTGATTACCTATCGGGAGGAGGTCTCAGAGATTGCTGATAAAACCTCACTTATATGTTCTGGTTTTATTGTCCTTCCCAGACAGATAGCCAGGTGAAAGGAATAGCGCGTTAAAACAACAAAAGATTTAATGCGAGAATATTTCTTCTTTATTTTCAAATATATTTGGAGGTCTCACCTCCGAATATGTTTTTAAAATCCATTACCTTATGTTATGCTGCACCCTGTATTGCCGACCCTAAAAAGATTCGCCTGATTGCCTATTTTTTGTACTGACCCCCATTTGGCAAGCTAGATTTTAGTAGCAAGTAACAACTGCTCTTTCTCATATTGCACCGGTGTTTTATAACCCAAAGAGGAATGTGGAAAATCATTGTTGTAACGGCTTATCCAGGCTTTTAAGTCTTCTTCAACATCAAATGGTGATTTCCATTGTTCTACTTTTAACCAAATTAGATCTTCTTTCATTGTCCGGATAACTCTTTCTGTATCAGCATTGCCCTTAGGGTTATCATAGCAGGTGAATATCTGCTTGATATTTAACACAGAGCAAGCCTGC
>JAMWCW010000022.1 GCA_023819145.1 Candidatus Omnitrophota bacterium | reverse complement strand
GTGTTTTAAATGTATTTATGAGCAGGCAGAGTTGTGACAGAATAATTTATGCTCTATTTTCTCATTTAAACAATTGCTGGAGGGAACACCCTTTAAGAGAATTTACACAATTTTCTTGAAATTACCAAATAAAGCGGATTAAAGAAGAGAAGGGAAAAGTAGCTCTTGGAGATTTACTTGCCATTTTCACCAATCCAGAAACAAAGGAGGCTCTTTTTACTCCTCAGAGCTTACAGGAGAGAATTAGAGCCATAATGGAGTCTCTTTCTGTCAGAGGAGCAGAAGTAATAGAAATTGAGGGGTCGGTTGCAAGAACTGCTCAAGGAATAACCGAGGCAGATGTTGAGGAAGTAAATTCTGCCTACTGGACCTATGTTCAGGAACATCTTGGAAAAATTCCTTCCTATGGAGCGATTGCTCAAATTTTGAAGTGGCCTGTAGCGCGTTTAGCGAAAAATATGATAAGAATTAATAAAATTTTGCAAAGTAAAGCAAAGCCTCCCCTCTATTTTGAGAAAAACTGGCCAGAAAACTTTGCCAACGCTCAGGGTGTCCTTTATGCTTATGAATATTACAAAATTGTTTCCGGGGGGAAAAACCCTTCCGCAAAGGATTTAGTCTTAATGACGGGGTATCCCGAACGTGCAATTGGTATAGTAATTGATATTATTAATACACAAAGAAAAAAATATAATCTTCCTCCTTTAGAACTGCGCAAAGAGGACTAATTATTTTTTACCTAAGAGGGTAATAATTCTTAAGGCAAGTTGGCCCTTGTCTTTTTTTATTTCATATTCTTTAAGTGCATCCCAGAGAAAAGGTTTTAAGTCCGGTCGGCCAAGGATTTCTACCCCCACAAAACGTTCTCCATAAGTGAGCCGGAATAAATCCAGGGCGATATTTACTGTAAAATTAATGGCTACTTCCTGAAGTCTTTCTAAGAGGAAAACAAATTGAATTATATTTTCTCGGTTTCCTTTTAGTTTAAGGTCAGTTTTTTCTAAATGATTGGCTTGGGGAAATACCAGAGTAGCCGGAACAATTTCTTCAGAAAATCCCGAAAGACGCAAGGCCCAGACAAACCCAACATAATGGAGATAATTGGGTAAGAAAGAAGGCAGGTTCTTTTCTACCTCTTTAAGAGAATGGATTTCAGGGACATAGGTTTTATCAATGGTAATTATCATTTCTTTATTTTTAGCAAGAAACTCTTGAGCAATTTTCTGAAAGAGTTGTTTAATCAATTGGATACGGTAATATGTTTGGGCAATATCTTCTGGTTCTTTTCTCAAAATATCAATTACCGGGGAAAAGATATTAGGATGAAGTAAAGTAATTAAATCATAGGGTTTAAAATCAAAAACGGTCTTTGCCTCATCCAAGGCAAACATATCTTTTGTTAAGACATCTATGTATTTTCCCAAATCTTCTAATCCAAAATCTGAGATATTATCCTTTGCCTCTTTAGTCCAAAAACTTTCCTTTTCTATTCCTAAGATGGCGATAAATCCTTTAAAAAGATTGGCAAAGGCACGGAAATAATCTGCACTGCCACTTCCTAAATCAAGGACTTTCTGGGGTGGGTTTAAGGTAATTTCCTGAAAAGTTATAGTAAACGCTATATCACGGATAAATACCTCAATCAATTTGTAGGCGATCTCCGAAGGAGAATAATGCGGAAGGAGTTTTTCCCAGAAATAATTTTTATACCAATCTAAGATCTTGAATTTCTCTCCGATTTTGAGATATTCCGAAGGGACTTTTTTATTTTCTAATTTCTTTAAGAAATAATCCTTTATTGATTTATAATTTTTCAAATATTCAGGTATGGTAAGTTGACGCACAGAAAAATCACCGCGGATTCTTCTCTCGCAGAGAAAAGAGGTTTCTGGGGTAGGAGAATTTAGGAAGAAGGTCTCTATCCCCAAGAAGATAAAAATTAGTTTTAAAATTCCCGTTTTTATTTTCAATTTAAGGCTGATTTTTTATCACTAAAAGATGGGCTATGCGGTAATTGGCAATTACGGTGGTAGTTATATTTTTAAAATCTATCTCAAAAAAATTATCCCAGAAAGGGTTATCTTTTTCATCAAAGAAAGGTCTCCCTTCCCCTTTCTTAGTGTCCAAGACAATAAATCCTGTATCCCGCTGCATAAAATTTAACCATTTTCGGCGTATTTCGTTTGCTTCTTTATCCTTTAAGGGATTGAGCCATTTATCTTCTGCACCTTTAAAGGTCCAGCGGGTGTATAAAACATCATAACCTTTTTCCAACTCCGGAGGGAAAAAATAATGGGCATCTTTCCCAAAATAGAACTTTACTTTTCGTGCTTTATCTAAGAATTTAAATTTTAAGGTATAGGTTAAGTTTTCATTTTCTTCAAATTCTAATTGGGAAACAATTTTCGCTTCAATAAGTTTTTTTAAGTCAAATTTTACAAACCTTTCAAATAGACTTAGACTGTCTATGTCTTTTTTAATATCCAGAGCAAATATTTCTTCGGCATTAGGAAAAGCAATAAAGGGAGAGATAAGGTCAATTCCTCCCGGTCCCGGGCCGATTCCCGGATAAAATATTCTTAGTGGCCGTTGAATAACCGTAGAAATTTTTCCTAAATTTTTTAACCAGATAAGATAATTTATCCGTGGATGCTCTGCGGCTGACTCCTCCTCCACCCATTCCCTTTCCCAACTTTCTGTAGTAATCTCCTTGCCAACAATCCTTTTCTCCAGAAGTTCTTTTTTCTCGCTATCAGAAAGCTGAACGAGATTAATGGGATTTTTTATGCGCCGACATAAAAAGACCTTCTCTGAGATAAAGGTATAATTTAACGGTAAGAAAAGGAAAAATCCCCAAAATAGATTCTTAGGTATTGTTCTCATTAGCCCAATTCTTTTTTTAAATTTAACTTAATTTCCTCCCAAGCTTCTTCTTTATCAAAGCCAAAATTTTCAAAAGCGGTTTGCATAATCTCTATAAGTCTATCTTGAAAATCATCCTTAGCCAGGGCACGCAAGCCAATAAAATTTGCCAAGTCTGTATTTTCTGGAGAAATTACCAGCATAAAGAGTTTGGTCATTATGCGGGGAGTAAATTCTTCTTCTATTTTCTGACTATTCTCATATATTTTCAGCAATTTTTCTATTGCCTTTTCGTCAGCGGTGTATTCATAATCTGTCTCCACCCAAGGAGAAAGCCCCAATAAAGCCAGTCCGCGGGTATCGTGAGGGCCTTCGTAGACAAGAGGGGAAACTTTTCTTATCTTAAATCCCGAAAGAGAAAAGGCTGTTTCCTGAATTCTCTGGTCAAAACTCTCGGTTTCTTCCATAGTAATGGTGAGGATTCCTTGGGAGGAAAGGCGTTTTGAGATTCCTCGGAAAAGGCTCTCCATCCACTTTAAACCAATTATCGTATTCTCTCCATAACCTACCAGATACACACCCACCATTTTCCCGGGATGTTTAATCCGGAATCTATCCACCGGTTTATTGGCTTCCACAATTCCATCCAATTGGGTCATATCTGCTTGGATTACTTTCACCTTTTTTTCGGGGAGTTTTAAGATTTGTAAGGTCTGTTGGGCTTGGTCATAAGGATAACTGAATTTTTCTATTCCCACGATTTCTGCCTGGGGATACAAATCTGCAATTATTCCTACATCTGCCCAACCTCCTACCCCCAAGTCCACAATTTTTATTATAGAGGAAAAATCCAAACCATAAACCCTAAGGGTTTCCTTTTCTTTAATTATGGTATTTGTCCAGTAAATAAAAACATTTACCAACTCTTCCGGGCTGAATAAATTTGTCTTCCAGTATTTTTCTAATTTCTCCAGGATATTATATTCCTGAGCAATCTGTATATTTTCCCAGGGGACTTTTTTCTTCGCTAAATTTTCTCTAAATTTTGCAGTTATTCTGGCTTTCTCCATCCAATCTGGGAAAACAAGTAATGTGCGGAGACGCCGATAAAGAAGATTTTCTGAGGGAATTAAAATTAAGACTTTTCCCAAGGAAATAATTACCAGCATTAAAAATAATCTTTTTCTCATTCTCTCTTTTAAAATATAACACACAATTTCATACTTGACAAGGGAAGAAAATAAGAAAATAATTTTCTTGGAAATTATGATAAAATAATAATGATAATGGCAAATATTGTTCTGCTTACTGATTTTGGTTTCCGTGATGAGTATGTGGGAATAGTGAAGGGAGTAATCTTAAAGATAAATCCCCAGGCACAAATCCTTGACCTTACTCACGAAATTCCCCCTCAGGATGTAGCCTGGACGGCTTACTGTTTAGCCTCTGCTTATAAATTTTTTTCTAAGGAAACAATCTTTCTCTGTGTGGTAGACCCGGGTGTAGGCACAAAAAGAAAAATTATTATTGTAAAAACCAAAGATTACTTTTTTGTTGCTCCGGATAATGGAATTCTCACTAGGGTTTTAGAAAAAGATAATCCTGAGAAGATAATTGCAGTAAGGAATAAAAAATTCTTCTTACCCGAAATCAGCTCTACCTTCCACGGCCGGGATATTATGGCACCAGTAGCCGCCTATCTTTCCCGAGGGGTGGCTTTATCTGAATTTGGGCCAGAGATAAAAATGATTAAAAAAATTGCCTTACCTGAAGTAATAATAAAAGATAAGTGCATAAGCGGAGAGATTATCCATATTGACCACTTTGGCAATCTCATTACCAATATTGATAAAAATTTTTTTGCCCAAGTAATCAAGAAAAATAAATTCTTTATTAAAATAAAAGACAAAAAAATTTTTAGGATAAATACCTCTTATAGTCAGAGTAAGAAAGGAGAGCTTTTAGCCATCTGGGGCAGCCGGAATTTGTTGGAGATTGCCGTAAGTCAAGGGAGTGCGGTTAAGGAACTAAGGATTAAGAAAGGAGAGCAGGTTACCATTAATCTTATAATAGATGCTTAAGACTAAGGGGGAGGGATTATCTCGTATTGTAAAGCAGATAAGAAAAGTAAACCTTTATATTTCTGGTTGAAAAATTCTTTTGCTATCTTGATTACTGTGGCTTCCCGAGGAGCAGGAATGTCTGAATACATAAAGAAGACAACTTCGTGTTGAGATTTTAGTCTTTCTAACTGTATTTCTTCGGTCAAATTAATATACTTTGGTTTAACCCATGCCTGTAATTCTGGATAGACTTCTTTTATGTTGGGCTTATCGGTATCAATAATATATTTTTCCAACAAAGAGTTGACATATTGCGTGCGGGGGACAGCTGAGCTGCGAACCTCAAAAATTTCAGCGTAGTTATACCTGCCTTGCTTGGCAATAAGTAAAGATGGGGTAGCAATATCGTATAACTCTATTACTACCCTCCATCTTTCAAGCCATTCTTTGACCGATTTTTCTCTTTGTCCGTCTGGTAAATTATGAAATATCTTAGTTCGGGCATAGTTTTCCAAACGGTCATGTAAAATCATGGCAATCGAATAAGCCTCTGCACCGGTAGCTCCGGCAATACTTTTTATGTTCCATTTATAATCTTCATTGGAGACCTTTAAATGAATCTGTTCATCAAAATAATTTTTTACTACCTCGCTTAAAAATCTGAAAAAGCATGTAAAGTATGCCTCAGGGTATATCTCTAAAGAGATATTCAGTTCACTAATGAGAGAATTTCTTTCGGCCTCATCTTCTTTGATTAAATCTAAATAATTTTCTAAGGTTCTACCTTTTTGGGCTGATTTTTGTATAAGGTGCTCCAGAAAAAATTCAGGAAGATACTTTTTCATTTCGGGGGTTAAATTCTTTTTTGCTTCTTCAGAAAATCCTCTCTGCTGTAAAAGATAAGAGATTATTTTTTCTTGGGGCTTCTGTTCGGTCTCTTTTATCCTGCGGCTGCTTAAATTTTTTAAAAAAATATTCTGGGATACAGGGTTACAAAAAAGTTCTAATCCCAAAATCCAAATGAGTATAATGGGCATCGTTTATCCCTCTGCTTATAAATTCTGCTTGAAGACCTCCTTTAAAAATATAACATATAATTTGTCAACCGACAAGGAAACTTAAAATTATTGACCCTCTTTATAGAGAGTGATATATTAAAATATGTGGGGTCAAAGTTTATATATGCATTTTTCATCCTTTTTCTCTTAAGTTGCGGACTTTTTGTTTTTACTTTTATACTTCTTGTGCGGAATACATTTTTACCACGCTGGCAAGATAATTCTTTACCCTCAGAATATAATCTTTCCTACGAAGAAGTCAATTTTTACAGTAAAGACAAATTAAAGCTTAAGGGCTGGCTAATTTTAAAAGACAAAGGTTTTCCTACAATAGTTTTATGCCACGGTTTAGGAACAAATAAATCAGACCTCCTGGGCATAGCTGAATTTATTTATAATGCGGATTTTAATCTATTTCTTTTTGATTTTCGTGGACACGGTGAAAGCCAGGGAAGAACGACCTCTTTTGGTTATCTTGAACAAAGGGATTTAGAGGGAGCAATTGATTATATTTTTGCCAGGTCTGATTTAGAAAATAAAAATTTGGGAGTCTTTGGTTTGTCCTTGGGTGGAGCAGTGGCCATAATGGTTGCCGCCAAAGATTCCCGGATTAAGGCAGTGATTTCTGATAGTTCCTATAAGGGTCTCTATTCTTCCATGGTCCATCATGCCAGATTTCTTTATGGTTTTCCTAAGTTTCCTTTTAATGTCTTCTTAAGATTGACTTACTTTTTACGCTTTGGGATTGACCCTAAAAAAATTTCTCCTCAAGAGGTAATTGCCCAAATCTCTCCTTATCCAGTTTTTATCCTCAATGGAGAAAAAGATCTCCAGATACCCAAAGAAAATGCGGAGGTCTTATTTGAGAAAGCAAAACCTCCCAAAGAACTCTGGATTATCCCTGGTGCAGGCCATGGTGAGGGCTATGGGATTTATTTTGAGGAATACCAGAGAAGAATCATTGAGTTTTTCCGAAAGAACCTCTGAATAAAATTTATTCTTAACTTATTACAAACTAAAAAAAATTTGACAAAATGTTAAAATCGCGTTATATTTTATATAAAATAAAAACCCGCATCTGAGCCGAGAAAGGAGGGATAATAAAAATCAAATATCAAAATTGAGGCTAAGGGGTTTAGATATAGTGATGGGGAATTGGTTAAACCCAGTATAACAATTTAACCGTAGAACAATAGAGCAATTTGTGAAGGAAGAAAGAAGGGAAAAATGAAAGGCAAAATTTTAGGAGTAGCTATTTTGGGGGTATTTCTAGTCGTAGGAAATGTTTTTGGTATGGTATTCAACGAAGGATTTCTCAAGGCACGATATTACCTTCCGCCGATTCTCAATGACATTGAGAATCAGAGAATAACCCAGATTCCGGAAGAGTGTTCTCAGGGAGAAAATCGAACTTCATGCCTGCCCATGTTCTTTGAACAACAACCA
>JAMWCW010000021.1 GCA_023819145.1 Candidatus Omnitrophota bacterium | reverse complement strand
CTAAACGCAAGGGATTTCTTACTTAATTTCACCCCTCGCCTTTAATCGTTGTATGGCTTGCTCTCGCAAAAACGCATCCGCTTCAGTTTTAATTTTTCGTTCCTCAATTTCTTCTTTTGTGAGTAAAGGAATATAAACTTGAATTTTTTCCAAATCTTCCTGGCTATCAACCTCGCAATAAATATACCCATCCTTTAAGAGATGTATCCCCCTCGGTAATTCCGCTTTTGCGGCGATGTTACCATATTTGTCCCTAAAATACCCATATCCCGTTTTAACTTCAAATTCCATAATTACCTCCTTTATGAGCCAAGCGGTATCCAATATAAATAAACATAATTTCCAGAGCCCCCTTCGGTACGCACCACCTTCCAGTAATCGTTCTTTTTAACAGGCATACAAAAAGAATTATCTCTTATATTCACCGAAGTTGCATACTGCATGCTAGCAGAAGCAACCGCAGTAGTTGGCGGGTTACTATTATCGGTGTATCCAACCGCATCCTGCCGTTGTTCTGTGCTTCCATCACCGTAAAGTCTACATATCACAAATCCGTCTGTCAGGGCTTGATAAACCGTGTTGATATTTTTACTTTCCAAAGAGCCAAATTGATTGCCTGAAATTTTTTTGCTGTTTGTTCCATCGTGATCGTGTCCCGTGGAAGTATCAAATTTATCCACAATAAACTTTTTTCTTGTTGCCTCATTGTCAGCAGTCGGGTCGGAAGCGGGTAAAACAGGAATAGAAGAAAAGGTTTTTACTCCCGCTATAGTCTGATTACCTGTAAGTTTTACATTTTGTGCATCTTTGGTATCCACATAAGTTTTAGTGGCTTTTTGGGAAGCGACCTTTTCATCGGAGTTAGAGGATAAAGTGTTGTCCGTATCAACTGTTATCGCCCCCAATTCCTCCACATCTTTGTTCTCAAGCCCAGAAGCGTCTGATTTCCAGCCAACAACCATATCCGCAACAGGAGCTGGAAATCTTATAGGTTCGGTCTTTGTGCTGTCCTGTAAAATCGTTCTGTCAATTTTTTCTTTTAACTGTTGGCTAATAAAAGTAAGTCTATCTAGAGCTTTTTCGTGGCTTTCAGCTGGAAAGGGGTCGTTTTCCACATAATCGTTTTCTTGAGTAAGAGCTAAATTCCTTCTGATAATTAATTTCTTTCCTGTCGCTAAAGCGGTTGCCAGCGTTACATTACCCCCGCCCTCATTTCCAGCCCCGCTTACAGTGTAATCCGCTCCTAAAGTTAAAGTTGTTTCGTTGCCCGTTGAAGTGTCCTGTGAAATTACCTCTAAATCCTCCTCCTGAAAAATTTTAAAGGTGTAGGGAAAAACCGTTGTTGAGCCATCCCCGTCGTATACCACCTTTGAAGTTTGGTTAGATACTGTCATTTTTTCCTCCGTTTATTAAAAAAGTGGTTTTAATTGACCTTTAATTTTAGTTTTCTCTTTTGTTTCGCCCAAAGGTTTTCCAGATATGATGCGTTTTATACTAATATAAGGTATACCAATTATTTTACTTATAATCTGCATAAATCTATCTAACTTTTTCCACATATTTTTAGTTTGAGCGAGTATTTTTATATCTTCAAATAATGAACCTAAAGGAGTATCTGCGGTATAACCACTAACAAAAATGTTGATTATACTGCCTATATATAATATTCCCCCTATCCCGCTATTTAATACATCTAAAGCAAATTCAGTAAGGTCTTCCTGTATTCTTTTGCGATTTATCCATCCAATAAAAAAAGCAGGAACTAAAACAAAAAACAACATATCATTGGTAAATCTACCCCATCTAATTTTACCTTCTTTTTTCTTTAAGATACTTTCCACCAATAGATTAAAATTTTGATTTTGTTGATTTCTAAATAATGTAAGACACTTTTGCCACTCTCCACCTCTAAAAGTATCAGGAAGATATAACGCCCCGCTTATAGGTTGGGTTTTTGTTATTGTTTTATCAGCAAAATCTATCGCTTCCTGTTCAGACATCCCGTCTTTAATCGCTCCCTCATAAGCCCCAAGCCAGACAATATCGCAAGTAATCTTATCTATTATTGTCCAGGGAAGTATAGATTTTTCTCCTATAAATTGTTTTATTGAAGTTTTGCCTAACCAACCCACCCCAGAATGTCTATTTAAAAGCGTGGTTAATTCTCTATCTAAAATTCTTGTTCTATGACGCATCAGGACGCTTTTTTCGTTTATGTTTTTATTCCATTCTAATGGAGATAAGAAAAATTTAAACAATGCCTTAATAGTATTTGACTTTCCTGCTACTTCCATACCCTGCAATAAAGAAACAGGGGCTTTCATCATTGATAAAACATTTCCGCCAATAACTGCAGTAACGTAATTAATGCGTAGCCAGCGAATAACCTTTTCCACATTATTAAGGGTTTGTCTATTATCAAATCCATAAGCAACATCTTTTACCCATTTATCTAAAACTCGCCAAAACTCTTTACTATACTTTTGTTGTATTGTATGTCTTATTTCTGTATCGTTTAAAATTTTATTAACATCCCTTATCGCCAAAGCGAACGCTTTATAATGCTCCACCTTCCAGAGATTTCTTAAAATAGTCTTAAAGTAAGATAATTCAGAAAAACCCTTTGTAGATGAGACCCTTTCTTTAGTAAATCCCTTTGCCACACCCGCCCTACGCACATATGCTCTTTCTAATATATCCTGCTCAAGTTCTTTGTTATAAGAGATATCCTCTAATCTATCTATTGGAAAATAATTGTCTTCTTTCCCTAAATGAACGCCTTCTAACTGCGAATAAACTTTATCTATTTTGTAATACTGATATTCATCATAAAAACGATGCATATCCCTTACTGCTTTTTTCTCATCTTCTGAAAGAAAATTGGTTATAACCTGAATATCCTCATCGGTAAAGCCCGTGCCATATAGATGTTGTCTTTCTGCTTCATTAAGAGAGTGAGCATAAACAAACATCGCCATATCTTTAGTTATTCCTTTAAATCTACCGATATTATATTTTTTAGCAAAGAGTTCCGCTAAATTGCAATTTTTATGAACATCCTTTATAATTTCAATTATTTTATGAGTTTCGGTTAATTCCATCTCTTGTGCCTTTACAAGTGGCTCCCAGATTGTTTTATGGAAAATTCCATCATTATTAAAATCATCTAAAATATCTATAAGTAATTGAGGTCGTAGATTGGTTATAATAAAATCCTTAATCTTTTCTATAGATTTATCTTTTAGGTTTTTGTTTTCCTCTCTTAAAATTCTAACAATGGGGGTATCTTCGGTTAAGCCCTTTCCTTTGGAAATAAGGTTTATTATTTCGCCTTTAACCTTTTCAAAATTTTGTTCTTTGATATTTGAGATTAATTTATTTTTTAATTTTCCCAAATGATATAAACGCTGGGTTGTTTCATTTAAACTTTTCAATTCTTCGGTGGTTAAGTCCTCAAGTTTTACCTTATCCAGCAAAGCAAGTTTTTCTTCAGGTATATTTATTTCTTCGCCTTCCGCCTGCATCCTTTTGATAAATTCTATGGTAGAAGGAGCAAGCCCTTTTTTCTTTAAAAGAAATCTATCTTTTATAGCGTTTAATTGGTCTCGGTATTTTATATCTAAAGTTTTGGTATCTAATCTATTAAAAATATCTTTTATATCGGTTATTAATTCCTTTCTTTCAGCTTTTTCTTTTAATGCGATTATCTGTTCGGTTAATTTATCAATCGCTTTTTGGAATTGGCTCTGGGTTTGAACATTTTTTATCAGTGTCAAAAATTGTCCCTTGTCTTTTGAAGGAATTCTCGCTTCTTTTAATACGTCTGTTAATTCATTTTGGTAGTTTTTAATTTCCTCTCTGGTTAATTTAACGCCTTCCTTAAAACCCGTTTCTATCGCTTTAATCTTTTCTTGTAAGTAAGTGGTTTCTTTTTTTGTAATATAACCTGGGCGATTGGCTTCTATTTCTTCTATTAGATTTTTGTGTGTTTGTTCAAGATTTTGTAGATATTCTTTAAGCCCAATTTCATTGTTCACTTCTATATTAAAACGATTACGAAGTTCATTTATTATTTCATTTGTTTCCATACCTTCTTTTTTAGCGATATAATGAGGCGGTATTTCACTTAATTCTTCTCTGTAAGCAATTTTGTTTTTAAGGAATTTACGAACATTATCTATCTCTTGCAAAGCATTTTTAGCGACTTCTGCTTTTGTTTGCTTCTCTTTTAATGCTTGAATTTCTTTCTGTAAAGAAGATATACCAGACAAATCGGGTTTGATTTTCTCGGGGGTAATTTTTACTTCTGGAGATATGGGCGGCAATTGGGGAGTTTCTTTAACTTCAGGTTCTATTTCAGGTTTTGGTATAGCGGGTTCTACTTCAGAAACAGGAACAATTTCTTCCGCTATCGCTTTCTCTAACAGAGATGCTGGTTTTGGTTTTTCTTCTACTACCGCTTGCTTTTTAATACCAGTTGCTACATCAACAACCGCTCCTGGTATCCCAATTCCAGACATACTTATCGCTGATTGGGTAAGGGTCTCGCTCAATCTATTTTTCCACTCTGTTAAACTCGGCAATCCTTCGGGATTTTTATCAATTACCGATGCCAAACTTTCGCTAACCAAAGAGATTACTTCCTGTATTTCTTCCTGCGCTATATTAACCCCCAATGTCTTACTATAATTACCCAATGCTTTTATAATAGCATTTTTGATTAAAGGATTATTGGCTATATTTTTTAAGCCCTGTGTTCCAAAAAGTTTCTTAAACGGTTTGCCTAATACATTAAATTCCCAGAGTTCAACTATACCAATAGCAGTTCCAGCAGCAATAGCAACTGGTCTGGCTACTTCAGGTTTAATTTCTTTTTTGATTAAATCCAGATAAAGCGAACCGCCCTCTACATCAACGCAATTTTTAATAACTCCGACGGAGTATCCAGTGCCCAATCCTCTTAAAAATTCCCCGGGCACAGTAATTGCTTCTTCTGGTAAAGCTGGTAAAAGAGTTTGTCCCACTAAAGCAGCCCTACCCGCAAGTATCCCGCCCGTAACAAGTCCCCATTTAAGCGCCTCTGTTTGCGATGTAATTATATAAGGCAAAAGCGAAGTTGTTCCCTTTGCAATTGTTTTAACAGGCTGTTTTCCAAAAGAAAATTCTCCGTAAGATGCGGCTTGTTTAAGCCAATAATCTCTTGCGCTATCTGCTTTCTCAATTGCTTCTCTATCGTTTATTTTTCCCCACATTGCGTTGCTTCCGTATTTACCATATTCTAAAGTTGCCATTCCCTCATACCAACCTGCTTTAATTGCTTCGGGTAAAGTGGGTGCGGAAGATACCACAAATCCTTCAAAGGACATTTTCTCAATATCTTTAAAAGGATTTTCTTCCTGTGGTTCGTTCTCAATATCCTCAAATGGATTTTTTTCTTCCACAACAAGATTTTCCATATTATTCTTTTATATCGTAAAATTTCGGATTATAACCCGCTTTTCTTAAAAAAACCGCAATTTCTTTATCTGATTTTCCTTGTGCTCTTAATTCATTTATCTTTTTTACAATTCTTTTATCTTGTAAGAAATTTTTAGTATCGCCAGCGGCATATATATCTTCCTCTAATTTTTCATTAATTGCTTCTATAAGTGCCTCCTGTGGTTTTTTACCCGTTATTACTTTTTGTAACACATTACCATACAATTCTGCCTTTACCTTTACCTGTTCTTCGGGAGTAGTATAAGAAGAAGAAAATAGTTTTGATTTTTTCAAAGCATTTCTAAATTCTTTATTTTTGAAAGCAATGTCAGCGGTATCAGAAAATAAATCCTTAAATTGACTTTCAGTAATATAACCTTCCTGCACCGCTTTTAACGCATCCGCCCTATATCTTGTTATTTTATCAAATGAACCGCCTTTTCCTAACAACTCGTTTTTTCTTTCCACTAACTCATTATACTTTGTCAATTGCTCTATTAACGGGCGTTCTTTTCTTACAGGATTTTGCAAATTTTTTATCAGCGATAATCCAAAAGGTCGTCCGATTTTACCTTCTTCTATTTGTCGTTTTACCTCCTCAACCGTTAATTCTCCGGCCCAAAAACGCTTTAAATCTTCTAACTCATTTTGATTTTGCGCCACAGCAATTGCTTGTTTATTTTCTCTTTTAATTCTATCTAATCTTGTTCGGATTTCATCTATGAATTCCATTCTTTCTTTTTCGGATATTTTATTAAAAAAGCCAACAGTTCCTTTTTGTAATTCCTGCAGGGCTTCTTCTGGTTTATACAAAATGTCATAATATATTTGTGCCTTCTGTAAGTTATAGTCTAATTTCGTTAACTTTTCTTTCTTCTCTTGTGGTTTTAAAAATCCTGTCTCATATGCCTTATTTATTTCTTTAATTATTTGGTCTTTGTAAACTTCTTTTGCTTTCTGGTCATCTATGCGGGCATAACTTGAGATTAAATCTGTTTCCAACGCCTCAAATGCACCCCTGCCTAAATCAATTATTTTTTGTCTATGGATTTTTTTAAGATTAATTTCAGAAGAGATGGAGTAGCGGTCAAAAAGATTGAGAAATTCGTTTTTTGCTTCTGGGTAAGTTAATTTTTTCAACTCCGCCTGTTTAATTCCAGATAGTTTTGATATATACTGCTGGTTAAATTCTTCCTCATCATATTCGTTATTGTCAGTTAACGCCTCAAGTTCAAGTTGTTCAAGTTGTCTTCTTAAAGAAAGTTCCGCCTGGGCTAATTGCCTTGCTACATCAGCCTTGCGAAACTTTAATCCTATTTCAGTAAGAACTTCTCCCATTTCCCCCAGGGCTTGACTTACAGTTACCGCTGGAGGAGTGGAAGTTAAACGAGGGGCTGGGGCTTCTTCGGTTAAATCTAACCGACTTTCATAGATAGGAATTTTAGGCATTTATATTTTCTCCTGTATTCTGGGGTAAACCCAATAAACCTAATTTTGTTCCAGTAGTTAATAAAGTTGTTCCCATTCCTAAATACCCAGCACGCATATATTGTTTTCCTGCATATCTTTGATAACCCGCCTCATAACCCAATCTTCTTTTTTGCACATCAGCATTATAACGAGAAACCGACAAATCCAACTGATATTGCGCTTCAGTATCCGCCAAAACCTCTAAAGGACTTCCTTCCAAAGATACACCTGCCTTAGCGTATAAAGCCCGCTGTTTACCCAACAACGCTTCTTTTGCTCTGTTTAGGCGGTATTCCTCTAATTTTTGGGCTCTTTCTACCTGCTGGGCTTGAAGTTCTGCAACACGGGCATTATATTCTGCTTGCTCTTGGTATGCTCTGGCTTGTTGATATTGTGAAGCTATTTCCATTCCTGCCCCAGCTACAATTAAACTTGTAATAACTGGATGTGCTACCGCAAAAGCCATCTTACACCAACTCCTTGTTATATAAAACAAAATCCCTTCCGTTGGAATATTTAGGATACTCTTTTTTCCTTTTAAATCCTAAAATTTCCAAAAATTTGGTAGTTTTGATGTTATCAACACAAAACGCCTCTAGATGCCTATATTTGAATTTCATTTCTTCAAATTTTTCTTTTATTATCTTAATAAGTTCTTTAAGATGTTTATTTGCCTGCTTGCTTAAAATTATCCAGACGCAACCCGTATTTGAACCAACCTTATATATTCCACCAGCCCCTATCATCTTATTATCAACTATCCCTAAAAAAACTTCCCCCAGCCGACTATATAAATTCAACTTTAATTTTATAAATTCACCGCTATTTATCCCATCAAAAAAATCAAT
>JAMWCW010000020.1 GCA_023819145.1 Candidatus Omnitrophota bacterium | reverse complement strand
AGGTTGGATTTATGGAAATTACAATGCCACTGGCTCTACCACTTCCAAGGGAAGGACAATTCTTCCTTGCCGAACTGTGGCTGCCGACGGCATAAATACAACCAATGACTGGTAGATATTTACCACCCTATGTCTGAGAAAAGAGCCAGATTTTTTCTTATTTTTATCTGTTTTTTTTTAATCTTTATTTTTTCCCTCCGCAATATCTTTGATTTAGACATCTGGGTGCATTTAAAAACTGGAGAATACATCTTAAAAAACCGGCAATTTGTGCACACAGATTTCTATTCCTATACTGCTGAGGGAAGACCTTGGCTTAATCCTCACTGGCTCTTTCAGGTCTTTATCTATTTAATCCATCGCTTCTGGGGTTTTCCGGGAATAATTATAATTAAAACCCTCTTTATTCTTTTATCATTTTTTATTCTTTTCTTGATAGGGTATAAAAAAGAAAATACTCTCTTTTACCTTCCTCTTTTTCTTGTTACCATTTTATCCGCTAAGGAAAGATTTTATGAGCGTCCAGAATTTGTCAGTTTTTTATTTATTGCTCTTTATTTAAAAATTATTTACGATTTTCGCACAAAAAAAACAAAAGCAATTTTTCTTTTACCCTTTCTGCAAATTCTCTGGACAAATCTCCATGTCTTTTCCTTTGTGGGATTGGGAATTTTCGCAATTTTTTTGCTTGGGGACCTAATTTCCTGGAAGATAATTCTTCCCTGGGATTGGAATAAAAATTGTATTTTTAAAAATAGGGATTATTTTCTTTTTTTGAAGATATTTTTTTTCTGTCTTCTGGCGAGTTTTATTAATCCTTTTGGATATAAAGTATTTCTTCTTGCCTTAAATCTTTTCCGTTTTATTGGCAATCATCGGGATATCCTTGCCGGAGGGATAAGTGAGCTTGTCCCTCCCTTTTCACGCACGGGAATCCTTTCAGGAGGTTATTTTTACTATAAGATTTTTATACTTATAAGCATGGTTACTTTTATTTTAAATTATAGAAAAATAGACTTAAGTTCATTCTTTTTCTATGTTATTTTTCTCCATTTATCTTTATCCTCTATCCGCAATATTGTTCTTTTCAGTATGCTTGGTTATGTAATCTCGGTAAAGAATTTGAATGATTTTTTATTTTACATACGGCCTTTTCCCAAAACAGGAACTTTTAAATTCTCAAAATTTTTGATAAAAAGTATTATTTCTTTGTATATTTTAATTACGGTAATTATTACTGCTTATCAAGAAATTTCCTTTACCTATTATGTTGAAGGTAAATTGGAGAAGAAATTTGGTTTGCATAAGTCTTGTTTTTATCCTGATGGACAGATTGATTTTATTATAAAAAATAATATTCGTGGAAATATTTTTAATTCTTTTGGCTTTGGAGCTTATTTTATTTACAGATGTTTTCCTGAGAGAAAGGTTTTTATTGATGGAAGAACCGATGTTTACGGGGAGGAACTCTTGCGTTATTATGCGGATCTTCACCTCTATCCCTCGGTATTGGAAGACTTAATTGGAAGATACAAAATAGACTATTTTCTCTTAGACATCAATGCCCATAATTTATTTAAGAAACTTTACGAAGATAGAGATCACTGGCGTTTGGTCTATTTTAGCCATGAGGGGGCAATATTTATAAAAAATATTCTCCAGAATAAAGAATTGATTGAAAGATACAGACTCGATTTAGAAAAACTTCCCCCTGAATCTCTTGGAGACTACAGTAATCTAAGAAAAAAGCCTTTTCCCATATCCTGTTTTTCTAAGGGAGAGCTTTTCTTAAAACTTGGGCTTTATGAAAAAGCAGAACAAGAGTATCTCTTGGGATTAAAAATAAATCCTAAGATTGCAGGTTTCTATAATAACTTAGGGGTAATTTATCAAAACCAAGGTAAAGTTGAATTAGCCCGAGAATATTATCAAAAAGCATTAGAGATAAATCCGCGCTTGATCAATGCGGTTTTAAATTTGGGAGCAATCTATCAAGCAAAAGGAGACTTAGAGGCTGCACTCAAGCTTTATAAAAAAGTTCTTCCTCCCTGGGGTCCTCCCAATGCTACCCTTTATAACCATTTGGGAGATATTTACCGTAAAAAAGGGCTTCTGCGTCAGGCACTTTTATATTTTGAACGGGCGATTTTCTTAGAACCCGACCGTTTTGAATTCTATTATAATAAAGGATTGGTGTTGTTAGATATGGGGAAAGTAAATCAGGCGCTGGATGCATTTTATAAAGCAAGAGACCTTGAACCCACTCTGGCAATTATCTACAATAATATTGCTGCCTGTCTTATAGAACTGGGGAAATATGAAGAGGCAGAAAAGGAATTAAAGCATGCCTTAGAACTTGACCCTAACTTAGAGGAGGCAAAAGAAAACCTGAAAAAACTTAAATAATGAAACAAATATGCAATGTATGAAATGTAACATTATTTTTTTGATTTTTATTTTGGGATGGGTGGCCATTTTATCCAGTTCAAGAATCTGGGACTTAGATATCTGGATACATTTGAAAACCGGTGAGTATATCCTGAAAAATCTTAAAATTCCCAAAGCCGATATCTATTCCTATACCTCTGAAGGACATCCCTGGTTTAATGCCGATTGGTTGTTTGGTGTAGTTAATTATTTATTTTATAAATTTGGAGGTATGCCAGGATTGGTTATATTAAGAATTGTTGTTTTTTCCTCCATATTTTCCTTTCTATTCTTTTTTCTCTATAAGCAATCCCATAATTATCTACTGAGTATAATTCTTTTATTTTTTGCTATCTTAGTTTCTAAAGAAAGGATTGTGGAGAGACCGGAGATGTTCAGCTTTTTATTTGCTCTAATTTATCTCTATATCATTTTTAAATTCCGCAAAGAAAATACAAAACTGATCTGGATGATTTTACCTCTACAAATTATTTGGGTTAATCTTCACATTTTTGCTATTCTCGGAATAATCTTTCTCTGGATTTATATCTTTGCAGAGTATATCAATTTAAAAGTAAAACTTGTCTGGGAATGGAATAATAGTTCTTTTTTGGATAAAGAAAAATTCAAGATTCTTCTCTGTGTAGGATTGTGGACAATTATTTTTACAAGTGTTAACCCCTGGGGAATAAAAATTTTCAAGGAATATTTTTCTATATTTAATTTTGCCTATAGGCATTTAGATATTTTCCCCGGGGGGATTGTGGAGTTAAGACCTCCTTTTATTGAGGGAGAAATCTTTGGACTCAGCCTCATTTATTATAAAATTCTTATTCTTATTTCGCAGTTTTCCTTTATACTCAACTATCGGCGTATAAATCTGGGAAATCTCTTTTTATATTTTCTTTTCCTTTATTTTTCACTCCTTGCCATACGCAATGTGGCTTTCTTTGCCATCGTAACTATGCCCATGGTGATGGATAACTTAGGCAATTTCTTTAAGGGGAAAAATGGTTTTTTAAAATTTGCTCATCACTGGAAGAAAATTTTTATTGCCGGCACTTTTTATTCTTTAGTCATTTTAGGTTGTATTTATTTTTCTCTGGAAACAATTTTTTCTGCATTTACAATGGATGGGGAAATTCAAAATCGCTTAGGATTTAGAAAGGAGAGTCCTATTCATCCCAAGGAGGCGATTGATTTTATTCTAAAGAATAATATTCGGGGAAATGGTTTTAATAACTTTGGTTTTGGTAGTTATTTTATCTGGCGTGCTTGGCCTAAATTGAAAGTCTTTGTAGATGGAAGAACCGGAGTTTATACTGAAGACCATCTCCAATTTTATGCTGAAGTTTTTTTATACCCCTATACATTTGAGCAATTGGTTAAAGATTATGACCTGAATTATTTTCTCCTAGATATTAATTCCAGCAAAGTTTTACTGGGCAGATTGATGAATGATAAAAACTGGCGCTTGGTTTTTTTTGATGCCAAGGCTTTGGTTTTTGTAAAAAATAGTGAAGAAAACAAGTCGGTGATTGAAAAATATGCCATTGATTTTAATAATTGGCAGGATTCTGAACCGGAAATGGAAATAAAGACCTTTCCCTTCAGGCAAAAAAGAATATATCCACTTTCCTATTTTAAAAAGGCAGTATTTTTTGATTTAATAGGGAGAATAGACCTGGCACGTTTTGAATATGAAAGGGCAATTAAAGTTAATCCTTATCTGGGAGAACTTTATAATAATCTCGGAGCAACCTATCAGGCAGAAGGTAATTTGGAAAAAGCCCTTGACTATTATGAAAATGCACTTTTAGTTAATCCCGACCTTCCTTCAACCCATGCCAATTTAGGTTTTATTTATGAAAAATTGGGAGAGAAGGAGAAAGCGATAAGGGAATATAAGATGGCTACTTCAGGGAAAGGGGGTTTGTCTGCGGAAGCACATAATAACTTAGGTTGCATCTATTTTGAAAAAGGACTTTATCGCAAGGCACTGAAAGAATTCAGTAAGGCAATTGGGATAAACCGGGCAAGAGCAGAGTATCATTTCAATTTGGGTTCGGTGTTTCAAGCAATGGGACAAATTGAGAGCGCAATTTCAGCTTATCGGGAAACCATCCAGCTTGAACCTGAGAATGTTAAGGCTTATAATAACTTAGGCTTCTGTTATCTGGCAAAAGGAGAGAATCAGAAGGCAAGGCGTGCTTTTGAAAAAGTCTTAGAGATTGAGCCTGAGAATGAAACTGCCAGGGAAAACTTGGAGAAAATAAATAATGCGACAAAATAAGCATTGCTTAAAATGGTACATTAAGAAGAAATGAAACCGGTCCAATTTATGCGATTGAAAAATAAGAGGATTTTTTCTTGTGGATTTCTTTCAGATTATGGTAAAATTTGAACTAGGAGGTGAAGAAATGCGGACAATTTTTCATGAGAAATTTATTGTAGATGAAAATGGTAAACGCACTGCTGTGGTTATAGACGCAAAAAAGTATATGAAAATATTGCGTCTCTTAGAAGAAGCACAAATCTTGAAGGTTATCCGTAAAGGAGAGAGGGAATATCGCAAAGATAAATTGAAGCCTATTCAGTCATTATCGGAACTTGATAAATAAATGGTGATTACCAAAATCTATCCTACCACTCATTTTATTAAGGCATATAAAAGCTTACCTGAAGAAATAAAATTGCGTGCTAAAAAGAGAGAAAAGATATTCAAAACCAATCCCTTTGATCCACGTCTTAAAACTCACAAACTCAAGGGAAGATTGAGAGATTATTGGTCATATTCTGTAGATTATCAGTACCGAATTTTGTTTCGATTTATTAATGATGAGACCGTTCTCTATTATGATATTGGTACACATAGTGTTTATAAATAAAGACCATAGTTGGAGGAGAAATCAGTTACATTGTTAGGCATAAAAACTGAGAAAAATAATGCGAAAAAATAAGCATTGCTTAAAATGTTGCGTTATTGGGGTAACTTTGATTGAGTTGATGTTGGTTTTGGTAATCATTGCCGTTGTGGGAATGGCAATCACTGGGAGGATGCTTTCGGGAATTGAGAAGGCAAAGGTATTAGCAGCGGGAAGGCAGTTGGTTAGCCATATCAGACTTGCTCAGGAGAGAGCAAAACTGGAGCAGAGGAATATTACTTGTGAATTTGATGCAACCAATGAGACCTATAAGATTTATCAGGCAGGACTAAATTTTGATGGCAATGATTATGTGAGTATAGCAACTTCTGCAAGCATAGACCCTTCCGGTGGAATGGGCGGAATAACGCTTGAAGCCTGGGTAAAACCCTCTGCTAACACAGGTAACTGGCAAGTCGTAGCAATGAAAGGGAGTACAGACGCAGAGATTGATTACAAGACGGAAACTGGCGAGTTCAGACTAGGCGTTACAAACACTAGTGGCACAGGAGTTGTATTTAATATTTCTTCGGGCATAACCACAGGCTCATGGTATCATTTAGTTATGACTTACGATGGAGCACTAATAAAAGGTTATGTTAATGGTTCCTTCCAAAGCTCTCAATCTCAAACGGGCAATGTGAGAAGTAGTGGAACCGGTATGCTCTTGGGACAATACGCAAGTTCATATTATATTAACGGCCTCATCTCCGAAGTCCGCATCTACAATCGGGCTTTGACTCAAGAGGAGATTCAATATTCCTATACCTACAAAAAACCGCAAAATCGGGCAGGACTTGTTGGCTGGTGGAAATTGGATGAGGGACAAGGCACAACTGCCTATGATTCCTCAGGTTATGGCAATAATGGCACAATTAACGGCGCAACTTGGGCTCAGGGAGTAATCGGTTATTTGAAGGACCCGGCCAAGGGTTATCAGGATATTAATTATGATTTTGATAATCTATCGGAATTTAAGGGAGTAAAGATTTCTTCAGTGGATTTTGATGGTTCAACCATTACCAACTCTTCCAAATTCAGTTTTGATTCCTCAGGAAGGTCCAAAGTAGGGACAGAGAACTTGTCGGCAAATGGAACGATAGTTTTGTCCTGCGGAAATCATACACTTACAATCACGGTGAATCGGGTAACCGGAGAGGTGACCATAGAATAGGTTCGTTATAGTGTTATTGCGTTATAGTGTTATAGCGTTGTAGAGAATATTGGGCTATGAGGATAAAAAGAATTGAAGAGTTAGAAGCCTGGAAAATAGATAAGGTTTCTCAAATTGACTCTGGATTGATTAAATCTCTCTTTAACACCAAACGCAATAACGCAAAGACGCAAAGACGCAAAAACGGTTTTACACTGGTAGAAATTCTTATTGCTATTGCGGTTTTGAGTATGGGAGTGGCTTTGTTTTTTAATGCCTTTACTCAAGGGATGAAAGGGATTTTAGCCGGACAGAGAAGGGTAATTGCTGTAAATTATGCTCAACAGGTGATGGAAAAGTATGTAATGCCCAAGAAATTTAATGACCTGGTATTAGGAACTTATTATGTAAATAATGCTACCGCCGAAGGTTTTAAATTGCAGTATATGGTAAATTATGTCAATTCCTTGAATCTTGATCAGATAGTAAGCAGTGGAGATTATAAGCGGATTCTGGTGAGTGTAATTGATAATCGGGGAATTGTTCCCCAGGTGAATTTGATAATGCTGAAGACGGACTACGAGGGGTTGGAGTAAATACAGTAGCGCTAAAAAACGCTAAAATATAACGCGAAAAGACGCGAAAATGGCAGAGCTAGTTTACCAAAGATTTGTCATATGTAATACAAGGAGTAGCATTTGATATTTATAAGAAATTGGGAAACGCACATAAAGAGAATGTTTATCATAATGCTTATATAGTTGCCTTGAAGAATAAAGGATTAGATATAGAAAAAAATAAACATATAGAAATATTTTATGAGAATAAAAAGGTAGGAACATATGCACCGGATTTAATTGTTAATGATGAAATTCTAATTGAATTAAAGGCGAAGCCCTTCTTAACCAAAGAGGATATCAGGCAATTCTGGCATTATCTTAAATCTTCGATGTATAAAGTGGGTTATCTAATTAATTTTGGCTCAGCAAATAAAGTTGAGATTATTCGACGTGTCTATGATACTGCAAGGACGAAAATTTAGCGTATTTTCGCGTTGGCTTTCGCGTGTTTTAGCGATAAAGAAGTCTGTTACCCTCGTTGAGTTACTCATTGCCATTGCTATTGTAGGAATTATTTCCTTAGGGCTTACCTTTATGCTTACCCAGGGACTTAAGGTCTGGACGGGGGGGACTGCCAGAACCGATATTGTGGATAGAGGAAGAATTGCCTTGGAAAGGCTTTCCCGGGAATTGCGTCAGGCAGAGCGCTTTACGGTGACTACCTGGACGGCAAATAATATAAAATTCAATGTGGTCTTAGGAGGAACTACCTATATTGTGGAATATAAACTTGCCAATAATTCCCTTTTGAGGAGTGAAAAAACCAGCGCGGAAGCAAGTGACGATTTTATTTCCCTTGCCAATTATGTCAATAATTTAACTTTTACTTATTATAATAAAATAGGAAGCACCCCTGCTTCGGCAAATGAGATTCGTACCGTGCGTGTGAATTTAGTAATGGATATGCCTCAACCAGAACAGGATGTAATCTTAACTTCGGAAATTCAGTTGAGGAATTTTTATACCTCGGGAGAATAAAAACATAGAAGCAGAATGATGCAGATAACAACGCAGATATACGCAGAAAAGGCGTAGAGGCAGATTGACACTGATGACCACGCGGAAATGGAGAAATTATTATATAAAGAAGAATCATATCAAATAAGAGGGGCGTGTTTTTGTGTATAGAAAGAATTTGGAGGAGCTTTTAAGGAATCGGTAATTCGGAAGGCTCTGGTTAAAGAATTAAAAGAGCGGGGCTTATTTCCGGAGATAGATAAGAAGATAGAAGTCAGATTTAAAGATGAAAAAGTGGGAGTATATGTGCCAGATTTAGTGGTTAATGATAAAATATTGATTGAGCTCAAAGTAAAACCCTATTTAA
>JAMWCW010000019.1 GCA_023819145.1 Candidatus Omnitrophota bacterium | reverse complement strand
AAGATTTAGGAATAAAAGAAGTGCGTTTTTTTGACTTGGGGTTGACCAATGACCTAAACTGGGCAAAAAAATTGTTTAATGAGATGATAAGAAACAAAATTAAACTTACCTGGTCCTGTGAGGCACGGGTTGATAGGATAAATCCTGAAATAGTTAAATTGATGAGAACTGCCGGATGTCGTTCAATTGACATTGGAGTAGAGACCGCAGATAGAGAAATTTTAAAGACAATCAAAAAGAATATAACCTTAGAACAGGTGTTTGAAGCAGTAAATATAATTAAGAAAGAAAAGATTAAGGTGATGACCCATTTTATATTAGGTTTGCCTGGGGAAACAAAAGAAACTGTAAGGAAAACCCTTGATTTTGTTTTAAAATTAAATCCTGATTATATGGCACTGGGAATTGCTACCCCTCATCCAGGAACTTCTTTTTATGATTTTTTGGAGAAAAATAATTATCTAAAAACTAAAGACTGGTCTAAATATGACCCTCTACAGGAGCCGGTGTATGATTATCCAGAGATATCTGGCAAGGAGATTTATAAAGCACTATCTTATATCTATCGGAGATTCTATTTAAGGCCAGAATATATCAGTAAAAGAATTATAAGTATTAGAAATCTTAGAGATTTCCGAAGAGGAGTGATAGATTTTTTAGGATTTAGTTCAAGATTCCTCTTTCCTAATTATAGATAGTTGCCGATGATATATGTAGCCTTAGATGATTTGCTTTCTCTTTATTCCTTTCCAGAGCACCCCTTTAATAAGCAAAGATATTTTGCTTTTAAAGATGCCTTAGAGAAAAAAGGTCTTATCCGGTATCTTAAAAAGGTAGAATCAAGGGAAGCAAAGAGAGATGAACTTTTACTTTTTCATACAAAAGAGTATATAGAATTCGTTAAAAATAAAGATAAAGAAGGTGGATATTTAGACTACGGAGATACACCGGCATTTGAAGGAATATTTAGAGCAAGTAGTATAATCGTTGGAACTACCCTCAATTGTATAGACAAAGCAATCCAGGAGAATACAAAGGTATTTACGCCAGTTGGTGGTTTACACCATGCATATAGAGACAGAGCATCTGGGTTCTGTGTATTCAACGATATCTGTATAAGTATAAATTATCTCAGAAAAAAATATGGGATAGAAAAGATTTTATATTTTGATATTGATGCCCATCATGGAGATGGAGTATATTATTCTTTCATAGAAGACCAAGATTTATACATCGTAGATTTTCACCAAAGAGGAATCTTTCCGGGAACAGGAAGTAAAACAGAGAAAGGAATTGGTAAAGCTTCGGGAACAAAATTGAACATAGAGTTAACCGCTGGCACAACCGATGAAATTTTTTTAGGAGAACTAAAAAAAATAGAAGAATTTTTAAATACAATAAAAATAGAATTTATTCTCTTTCAGGCCGGTTGCGATTCACTAGCAGATGATCCTATTACTTTTTTGAATTTAACAGAGAGAGTCCATCAAGGGGTGACCGGAATTTTAATTGAAATCGCTGATAAACAGGCTAAAGGGAGGATGGTGGTCTTTGGAGGAGGAGGATATTCTTTATCCAATATAAAGAAAGGCTGGATAGCGGTGATAGAGGAATTGTTGAAATATGAAAAGGTTAAAGAGAGAATTTTTTAGTCATCATCCCCAAGAGGTTGCTCCAAGGTTATTGGGGAAATATTTGGTAGTTAACTTGGAAGATAAAAAGATAATAACAAAAATTGTGGAAACCGAGGCATATGGAGGAGAAAGGGATTTGGGCTGTCATGTGGGGAGGTTTGGTTATACCCGAAGGACTTCGCTTCTGTTTGGAGAAGTCGGTTATGCTTATATCTACCCCGTTCACATTAATACCTTCTGTTTAAATGTTGTCTGTCATCCCCCGGGACAAGCGGGTGGTGTTTTAATCAGAGCATTAGAACCAATTGAAGGGATAGATTTAATCCTTAAAAATTTAAATAAATCCCCGGAAGATTACGCTATCCGAAAATTATTGAATGGTCCCGGGAAATTATGCAGAGCATTAAAGATTGATGTGTTTCTCAATGGATACGATATGATTAAAGGAGAAAAAATTTATTTTTTGGAAGGAGAAAATATTGAAAAAGAGGATATTTTAAGTACTCCCAGAGTAAACATACCTTATGCGGGAATTTGCAAGAAGTGGCTCTGGAGGTTTATTATTAAAGATTCTAAATTCTTATCAAGATGAAGATAGGGGAACCTGTCTGGTTGATGCAGCCCATACCTTATTTTGGAGAAAAATTAAAAGGGAAATGGATATATGAGCCGAAGCTGGATGGCTGGAGAATAGAGATCATAAAATGCTCGGATGGGAAAATTAAATTTTTTGGAAGAAGGTTAGAGAAGAATCCTGATTGGACAGAGGATTTGAAATATATTGCAGAAAAGATTGAGGGCAAAATTCCCAAAGGAACAATTTTGGATGGTGAATTATACTCAAGCAAAGGGAGAAGATTTATACCGAGTTTATTTTCTAAGAAGCAAAAGGTTGAGCCAATCATAGGTATTTTTGATGTTATCTATCTGGGAGAAAAATTTTTGGGAAATTTACCTTTGTCGGAAAGAAAATATATTCTTTCAAAAATAAAATTAGAAAAGCCATTTTACCATATAAAATTCTATCCACTTGTAGATATTAAAAAAGCATTAAAGAGATTCCTAAGAGAAGGATATGAAGGTATAGTTATTAAAAAACTGAATTCTCTATATAAAATCTCAAAAGAAGGGCCGGTGGCTACCGAGAATTGGAGGAAGATAAAAGGAGGCTGAAAATGATTGGAAGATTTCAAGTAATGGCAATATTACAGGCAGCAAGAGCAAAAGTTTTAGGTTTAGCTCTGGATTCAGCAAAGAGTTGGGGATTAAATAGAGCAATTTTTTATGCTGCAGCAAAGAAAGGATTTGTAAAGCCAAAGTATCCACCTTCGGAAGTGAAGATCCCTGAAAAAGTAATTGAAGAAGAGATGCGCAAAGAAATAGCCAAGACCTTTGAGATATATCATTTAGGAGATGAGATGGCTTATAGTGTTAAAATGGGCAAAAAAAGAATGTTTATGATTGGGAATGAAGTTCAATCTCCCGAAAGTTTTTATAAACAGGTAGAATCTCGCTTGGGGAAAAATTTTCCTAAGGTATGGGATGAGGCAATCAGTATATGTAAAAGTTATGACAAAGGAATCTTAAAATCTCAGCGATATTTTTATGAAACAGTATACAAACCAAGAAGGGATGAATTAGCTACTAAATGGTCAAAATTATAACCAGGGGAGGGGAGATGGATAAGGTGCAAATCTTTTCTGTTTTTGTAAGTTTTTTTCTTTTATGGGTTATACTTCATCTCATTAAGATTCGGCGTTTGGGAATTCAGTATAGTATTGTTTGGTTAATTACTGGTTTAGTTTTACTCATCCTTTCTTTCTGGAGAGATTTGCTGGAGAAAATGGCAGAATGGATAGGGATACATTATCCACCTTCTTTGCTTTTTCTCCTGGGATTTTTCTTTTCCTTAATCATTCTTTTACATTTCTCGGTGATTGTTACCCAACTGACGGAGATGAACAAGGAATTGGCGCAGAAAATCAGCCTTTTGAACTTAGAAATAGAAGAATTAAGAAAAAAATTATAATTTATGATGTTATTAACTATAGACATTGGTAACACCAATATTTCTTACGGAATATTTGAAGGGGAAATTTTGATTAAAAAAGGGAAAATCCCTACGGAGAGTCCGGATTATCTGAGATATCTAAGAAATTTTCCCTGGGAAGATATTGGGGAGATAATCATCTGCAGTGTAGTTCCCCAGGGTTTGAAAAGATTAAGAAATGGTCTGAAAAAATTCTTTCCTAAAAAACCCTTTATCCTGGGAGAAAATATCTCTGTTCCGATGAAAAATCTCTACAAAAAACCAGAAGAGGTAGGGCAAGATAGATTAGTCAATGCCTACGCAGGATACTATTTCTATGGAGGTAACCTGGTGGTGATTGATTTTGGCACAGCAGTTACTTTTGATGTGGTTTCCGGAAGAGGAGAATATTTAGGAGGAATGATTTTCCCGGGTTTGAGAACTTCCTTAGAAGCATTATGCCAGAAAGCGGCTCTGCTTCCCAAAAATATGGATTTTACTCTTCCTAAGGGGTTTATTGGTGTTTCTACAAAAGAAAGTATTTTAAGTGGAATTTTTAATGGGTTTTTAGCAATGACCCGCCAGTTAGTGCAGATTCTTAAAGAAAAACAGGGAATAGAAAAGGTAGTTTTTACCGGCGGTGATGCTTCTAAACTCTATCCTTACCTTGCTGATTTGGGGACTCTGCGTGAAACTCTTATCTTGGAAGGGCTGAGGTTAATATACGAAAATAAGAAAAGTAATAAATAATTCTATAATTTAATGCGATTTTGTATATTAAAATCTAAAAAATTTCCCAAAATACCAAAAATTAATAAAAAATATAAAAAATTTAGACTTGCATTTGAGTTAAAATTAGTCTAAAATTTATTTTGTTAATTTTAGCACTCATTAAATTTGATTGCTAACAAGAAAGGAGGGATGGGTATGGCAGAAGTAAAGACGAAGATTAATGTTCAGCCTTTAGGTGACCGGGTAGTGGTAAGGCCATTAGAAGCGGGTAACAAGACAAAAAGTGGAATTGTGCTTCCGGACACTGCTAAGGAAAAGCCTCAGGAAGGTGAAATCGTAGCCGTAGGAAAGGGTCGCTTATTAGAGAATGGAGAAATTAGACCCTTAGAAGTAAAAGTAGGAGACAAAGTTCTTTATGGTAAATATTCCGGGACAGAGATTACCATTGAGGACCAGGAATATCTTATTCTCCGGGAAGAGGATATTCTGGCAATAATTAAGTAATACTGGATTTGTTTAAGAGGAGGTGAAAATATGGCAAAGCAATTGAAGTTTGATGAAGAGGCAAGGCGTTCTCTTCTCAAAGGAGTAGAAGTAATTTCTAAGGCGGTTAAAGTAACCTTAGGTCCTAAAGGAAGGAATGTGGTTCTGGATAAAAAATTTGGTTCTCCGGTGATTACCAAAGATGGAGTTACGGTAGCCAAAGAGATTGAATTAGAGGACCCCTATGAAGATATGGGTGCACAGTTAGTAAAAGAGGTAGCAGAAAAAACCTCGGATGCTGCTGGAGACGGAACCACTACCGCTACCATTTTAGCGGAAGCAATTTATCGGGAAGGATTGAAACTGGTTTCTGCAGGTGCCAATCCTATGGCATTGAAGAGAGGTGTGGATAGGGCAGTGGAGACAGTGGTGGATGAACTGAAAAAACTCTCTAAACCCATTAAGGACAAGAAAGAAATTGAACAGGTGGCTACCATTGCTGCAAACAATGATAAAAATATTGGTAATCTTATTGCCGAAGCAATGGATAAAGTAGGAAAAGATGGGGTAATTACGGTAGAAGAATCAAAAACCATGGCTACTACTTTGGAAGTAGTGGAAGGAATGCAGTTTGACCAGGGATATCTTTCTCCCTACTTTATTACCGATGCCGAGCGTATGGAGGCAATCTTAGAAGACCCCTATATTTTGATTTATGAAAAAAAGATTTCTGCTTTAAAAGACCTGCTTCCGCTCTTAGAGAAAATTGCCCGTACGGGAAAACCGCTTTTAATCATTGCGGAAGAGGTGGAAGGTGAGGCACTGGCAACCTTAGTGGTAAATAAGATTCGGGGAACTCTTTCCTGCTGTGCGGTGAAGGCACCTGGTTACGGTGATAGAAGAAAGGCAATGCTTGAAGATATTGCTATTCTTACTGGCGGTAAAGCCATCACCGAGGATTTGGGAATAAAATTGGAAAATGTTACCCTTGAAGACTTGGGGAGAGCAAAACGCATTACGGTGGATAAGGAAAATACTACCATTGTTGAGGGTGCAGGAAAAACCTCCGAGATTAAAGGAAGAATTAATCAGATTAAGAAACAGATTGAGGAAACCGATTCTGATTATGACCGGGAGAAACTCCAGGAGCGTTTGGCAAAACTTGCCGGTGGAGTAGCAGTGATCCGTGTTGGTGCAGCCACGGAGACCGAAATGAAGGAAAGGAAGGCACGTGTGGAAGATGCCTTACATGCCACCCGTGCAGCGGTAGAAGAAGGAATTGTTCCCGGTGGAGGAGTGGCTTTACTCAGATGTATCCCCTCGGTAGAAAAACTTAACTTAGAGGGTGATGAGAAGATTGGGGCAGAGATTGTAAAACGTGCCTTAGAAGAACCGATCAGACAACTGGCGGAGAATGCCGGACAGGAAGGTTCAGTGGTCGTGCAGAGAGTAAAAGAAGAAAAAACCAATGTAGGGTTTGATGTGGAGAAAGGTCGTTATACCGATATGCTGGAGGCGGGGATTATTGACCCTACCAAGGTTACCCGTTATGCCATTCAGCATGCTTCCAGTGTGGCTTCGCTATTGATTACCACCGAGGCTCTGGTTACGGATATTCCTGAGAAGGAGAAAACTCCTCCTATGCCTCCGGGAGGATACGGAGGAGAATATTAAAAACCAGGAAATGAGAGAAAGCCCTGGGAATAAACCCAGGGCTTTTTTATTTTATCAATGGCAGAGTGTAAAGTTTGTCAGAAGAAATCTTTCCTTATCTCTGATTATCCCGGTGTATGCTTAGATTGTATAAGGAATGATTTTGAAAGGGCAAAGCCGTATATCTTAGAGGCACATAAGAAAACAAGAAAAGATTTTGCTCTCCCCTTTATCCCCCCTAAAGAAAAAGCAGGTATTTTATGTAATCTCTGTGTGAATGAATGCCGGATAGGAGAAAATGAGAAAGGATTCTGTGACTTGCGGAAGAATTTAAAGGGAAAATTAATTGGAGCAGATGTAAAAAGGGGGAATTTATCTTTCTATTTTGACCCTCTACCCACAAATTGTGTTGCGGATTGGACCTGTCCTGGAGGAACAGGCTGTGGTTTTCCTGAATTTTCTTATCAAAAAGGACCGGAATACGGATATAAGAATTTAGCAGTTTTTTATAATGGATGCAGTTATAACTGCCTTTTCTGTCAGAATTGGCATTTTAGGGATGCCTTGGGAGATAGAGAAAAAAGAAAACTTATCCTTAGCAGAGATTTAGCCTCTATTATAGATGAGAAGACATCCTGCATCTGTTTCTTTGGTGGAGACCCATCCTGTCAACTTCCGCATTCCATTTTAACCTCAAAGATTGCTTTAAAGAATAAAAAAAATAGAATCTTAAGAATCTGCTGGGAGACAAATGGCTCAATGAATGAAAATTTATTAGCTGAGATTGTTGAAATTGCTTTAGCATCTGGTGGTTGTATAAAATTTGATTTAAAGGCATGGACTGAAGAATTGAACATTGCTTTATGTGGAGTCTCAAACAAAAGAACATTTGATAATTTTGCGAAAGTTTCCTCTTATATAAAAAAAAGACCTATCCCTCCTCTTTTGATTGCCTCAACCCTTTTAGTTCCTGGCTATGTAGATGAGTATGAGATAGAAAAAATCTCTAAGTTTATTTATTCTTTGAATAAAAATATCCCTTACTCCCTTTTAGCTTTTTACCCTTCTTTTTATATGCATGACCTTCCCACCACCTCCTATCCGCATGCCTACAGATGCAAAGAGGTGGCTTTAAATTCTGGCTTAAAGAATGTCCATATCGGAAATTTTCATCTTTTATCCCACAGATACTAAACTATTTATTCTCTTCAAAACTCTTAACCACTTCTTTTACTTCCCACTCTGTCTTCTCAATTTTTTCCTTGCAGAGCTTGATTAACTCTGTTGCCCTCTTTACTTCTTTAGCCAGGTCATCAACATCTATCTGACCATCTTGAATCCTCTGCAGGATTCTTTCCAACTCCTCAACTGCTTTACTGTACTTTAATCCTTCTTTAGCCATCTCTACTCCTTTTTTATTCTCTTCACCTTGCTTTCAATCTTTCCATCAAAAACTATAGTTACTAAATCCTCGTCTTTTTTAGTATCCTCTATACTTTTTATTGTCTTTCCATCCTTTGCTTTGGTGATACTGAATCCTCTTTTTACTGTATTCATCGGGTCTAAAATTTTTATTTTCTCTTCATAATGACTGACTTCAATTTTTTTATTTTTAAGATAATGGAATGTTTCCATAGAGAGTTCTTTTGTTTTTTCTTTTAAATTTATTTTAAGAGTATAAACTAAATTAGCCGGGCATATCTTAATTTCTTTAATTAGAGAGATGAGTTTTTCTCGATGGTCCCTTAAAAATTTCTGTGTCTCTAAGTTAATATCTTTTGCTTTGATTCCCAAGGTCTGACTTTCTCGGCTCAATATTTCCTCTGTCTGGGCAATTAGGGATTCAATTTTTTCATCCAAATTATCTAAAAAATCCTTTACCCTTCCTACCAAAAATTGTGCAATTGCAGTGGGAGTTTTGAAATATGTATGTGCTACGCGGTCGGCAATAGTTACATCTATCTCATGCCCAATTCCGGTTAATACAGGAAATTTTGCATTGGCTATTCTTTCCGCTATCTTTTTATTATCAAACCAACTGAGGTCTGCGGTGGAACCTCCTCCTCTGGTTATCACCACCAAATCCAAAAATGGAATCTGGTCAAAGATTTCCAAAGCAGAACAGATATTCGGTTCAACATTCTTTCCCTGCATAGCGGAATCAAAATAATAGATTTTGAATCCATAGCCACTTCTCTTTAGTTCATCCAGGAAATCATTATAGGCAGCACTATTATAAGAGGTAATTAATCCTATATTTAATGGAACCAGAGGTAAGTTTAATCTTTTGTTCTTTTCCAAAAGCCCTTTTGCCTTTAATTCTTCAATTATCTTCTGTCTGCTTTGGGCAATTTTCCCTAAGGTATAAACCGGGTCAATATCTTCTACAATCAGAAGCAATTTTCCATATTTTGAGAAATCAACCCTACAGAGAAATTTTACTTCTAAGTCATCCTTTAATTCAAGGAGTGCGTGTTTTAAAATCTGGTTTAAGAATAATTTTCTATCTTTAAAGATTACCGCACTAACTGAGGCGATTACTTCATCAACCTCGGGATGTTTCTCGCAGAGTCTAAAATAGACATCTGGTTTATGTTTATTTTTGTTGTAATCCTGAATTTCTCCGCAGACCCAGATTAGTTCCGGAAATTCTCTCTTTAATATGCCTTTTACTTCCGCATTCAATTCCCGGATGGAATAGACTTTTTCTGTCTTTAACTTTATCTCCATTTTTATCTCTTATTATTATACCAAATTTCTCTTGGGGAAGAATTGAATTTTTGATAAAATTATATGTCTCATAAAAGAAAAAAGTCAAACCCCAATTATCTTGATAGATTCGCAGACCAAATGATTGGTATACACTTTCATGGCCTAAAAGCTTTAGATGACTATTTAGCACCTTTTAGTGGCAATTTTGATTTTTCTAAGATATCTCTCTGTTTATCTCGTAATAATTTAATTAAAGTTATAGAGGTCAATTCGAAAGCAATCCAGCTGAAATAAAAGAGGTGTTAAAGCATCTTTCTATAAGTTTCTGAGAAGCAAAATGAAAGTAAAAGATATTCTTATAAAGATGCCTTTTAACATTGAGAATTCAACTACTTTAATTTTGATTATAAAGGCAATGAAAGAGACCGGACTTGATATATTGCCGATAGTAAATAAAGATATGCGCTTAGTGGGTATTATAGGTTTGGATGATATCGCCAAGATATTCGCGCCCTATTCTGGTCCAATGCAGACCTTGGTAAAGAGCCTTCCTTTCTTAGATGATTTAGTGGAAAAAGATTTTTCTATAAACCATGTTAGCCCAGAAATGCTTAAGCTTTGTATTGCTGAAGATATAATGGATACAAATTTTATTACAATTTCCCAGGATACGGATTTAGAAAAGGCATATTCCATAATGGTACTTCATAAAGTAGAGATTGCCCCGGTAACGGATGACGGTCATCTATTAGGTATAGTAAGGTTATTAGATATAATACAGGTTGTTTTAAAAGAAAAAGGGTTGGAGTGAATACAATATTAGTATTGAGTATAGTTCTTTTGTTCGGTATTTTCTTGGCGCGATTCTTT
>JAMWCW010000018.1 GCA_023819145.1 Candidatus Omnitrophota bacterium | reverse complement strand
TGTAGATGCGGACTTCGTTAATATCACCTTGCCATCTAATGCTTGTAGAATTTGTATAATATCTTCCAATATATAAATTATCTGTTGTATGTTCGACAGTGATAGTTTGTTCATTTACTTGTTTCACTCCATCGATATAAAGATATCCTTTTATACCATCATAAATACCTACTACATGATGCCAATTAGTATCGGTATAAGCACTATCAGATACAACATATGTATAAGTAGTGTTATTACCGATCATCATTCTTAACTTGTTTGTGCTTTGATCTTTGTTTAAATTATAGCCAGGACAACCTCCTGTCCCTAAATTTCTCTCTTTAGAAACAGCGCCTTGCCATGCACCATTAGCGGTACTTCTAACCCATGCCTCAACAGCAAATACAGATGGTCTTAAATTGGCATTATCGGACACAACAATATCATCCGTTCCATCAAAATTTAGCCCTGCCTGATAGACCTTATAGGTCTCATTCTCCGCACTGAGCTCCACGGTAATATTCCTCTGCTCCAATTTTGCTCTCTCTTGCGCCAGGCGTATATGGCTAACTACTTGCCTTCCTGCGGCCTGCAGTTTTGCCCGATCAATACCACTCAACATACGGCCGATGATGGCACTTCCTATCACCACAATAATAATTAAAACCACCAAAAGCTCAATGAGGGTAAATGCCGTTATATTCCCTTTTAAAATAATCTTACGTCTCATAATTAAATATGATGTATCAAACCAAATAAAACCTTGACAGATTATTTAGATTGTGACAAATTTCTTCTATGAGTATACTCTTTATCTTTAGGGGAATAATTATTTATCCTACAGAAAGAGGTGAAGAACAATGGAAATAATAATTGGTGCTTTAGTAATTCTTGTCGGTCTTTTAATCCTAGCCTATTTTGAATACCAGCGTCAAACAAAAAAAAGACACGCCTCTTAAGTTGCTTATCAGATATAAATGCCTTCGGTAATTCTTTAACTGAATTAAGTTTAATTTCTATCACCTCGGCTACTTTAACTTTTCAGCAATTCTTATTATATGACTTAGCAATATACTATTCAATTAAAAACTGAAAGATTTTAAACAAGACTTACATTTTAGCTAATCTAAGCCTAGAACCAATAACTCAATTATGGAATTCTATAACTTATTTTAAAGTTTCTAAATTATTTTTTGCGGTTTCGTTTTCGGGGTCAATCTCTAAGGCTTTCTCAAAACTGCGCTTTGCTTTCAATTTTTCTCCTTTGACTGAATAACAAAAACCCAAATTGTTGTATGCCTGAAGATTATTGGGGTCAAGCCGAAGGGTTTCCCGGTAGGAAGCTATTGCCTGTTCAAACAGCCCCATTGCTTGAAATACAGAACCGATATTGAAATGGTACTCTGCTCTCCCCCGGTTTATACTGATGGCTATATTGAATTCTCTTACTGCCTTACGGTAAAGTCCTTTCTCAAAATAGATGCAACCCAAGTTATTATGCGCCTCCGCCGAGAGCCCACCTCTACCCGAGGTAGCCATTCTGTATTCTTTTATCGCCTCCTCTTTCTTGCCCAATTTCTCGTAGATAAAACCTAAATTAGCATGCGTAGAAGGAAGATTAGGATTAACTAAAAGCGCCTTCTCATAATAATCAATGGCTTTCTCAAGATTTCCTTCTGCCTGATGAAGCGCTCCTATATTGTTATAAATTTCCGCAATGTAAGGATTAACTTTTACTGCCTTTTCGTACTCAAGACGCGCTAAATCCCGTCTTCCAATTAAGTCAAAGAACACAGCTTTTTTGAAATAAGAAAGAGGATAAATTCTTTTTTGTCTGAAAGGAAAGGTCTTTATTTCTACGGCAGGCTCAGGGTCAATCCAATTATTGAAATCAATCGCATATTTTTCAATTACTGCCCTGTTTTCCTCACTGTTCTTTACAAAAACCAAAGCGTTGGCATCAAAGAAAACAAATTTCCAGTTACTATCCTTCAGCAAACGGTTGAGCAAAACATTACTTGAGTTTATATCCAACAAAAAATAATTAATCTTATAATCTTCAACCAGCTGGTCAAAAATATAAGGATACATAAAGACATCAGCATAGAAAAATAGATGCTCTTCGTCATAAACACCGGTTCTTCCGTCCACAAAAACTTTCAACTTAGGCCAAGCACGCCAGATAAAGTACCCACCAAAACCAAAATTATTAAAACCGTTTCCACGGATATCGTTTTCCAAGATAAAATCAATTGCCTCACGGGGATGAATGGGGCTTTCTTTCTTAAATCCTATGCGGTATTCCAATTTCCCGTGCATTGTAAAAGCAGAAAAAAGCGTCTCGAGAATAAAGTACAAACAGGATACACTAATAATAAATAAGAGAAAAACTTTTCCCCAACGTGGAGATTTTGGGAAAAGACTTCCTTTATGTCCATAGAAACTTACTAAATTCTCCATAATAATTGGCATGCTAACTAAGCTAAAAAAAGCAATATTGCGGATGGCAATAAGCGAAGCGTAGAGAAAAAGAAAATACACAAAGAGGTTTCCCAGATTTATCTTCCGATAATTAATTAGAAATGATATTTGCGAAACAAGAATCAAAATTTTGTAATAGATAAGGTCAAGGTTAAACACACCTCCTTCAACAAAGGGCGGTCTTAACTCTATAATCCCGCCGGGGAAAATATCTAAGTGCTTATGCACAAAACTAAAAGTAGAGAAATACTCATAAAAAATCTTTACCCCCCAGGGGTTAAGGCTGGTGAGAATAATTAACCATAATCCTACACAGAAGAAAATTTTAAACTTCTCTTTATTAATTACTGAAGATTTATTCCATTCCCAGGGAAGATTGACTTTTAGATTAATGTATTCAAAAATAAGATAAATCCAGAAAATAATAATACCTAAAAAAGCAAAGATATGAAGATTTGCCCAGATAATTTGTAAGGGTAAAATTATCCAGAGGAGTTTTGTATTTTCTTTCCGGAATTTAAAAATGATATAAAGATAAATTAAGGCAAATAGAAAACTGAACATTTCCGGCCTTTCTACTATTCTTCCTTTACAAACCAATACCGTAAAAAATAATAAAACTAAACTTAAGAAATAATTCTTGGATTGTTTAAGCAGGAAGAAGAATAGTAAAGAAAAGATGGAAAGGAAAACAATAATTTTTAAAATAACCAGCCCAGATAGTTTCCCTATTCTATAGACTAAATAGCTAATGAGACCAAAAAACCAATCGCAATTAAACCAAGGATGTCCTTGGGAGGTATAGGAATAGATATCGGCTTTGGGAATTTTAAGATTATCTAAAATATATTTTCCCGTCCTTAAATGCATCCAGATATCTAAGTCCCAAACTCTGGAGCTGGATAAAACAGCCACTAACCCCAAAATAAAAATCAACAAAATAAGGTTATATTTCGCATACCGCATGTTTGTTTTATTATTTTAGGGGCAGTTTCTTTAAGTTTTCTTTTGCCTCTTCTAAATTGGGGTCTAATTCCAAAGCGCGTTTCAATTCTCTTTCTGCCTGGTGATATCTTCCTAATGCTATAAAACAGGCAGCAATATTATTATATATAATAGCTGAGCTTGGTTCAAGGTCTCTTGCTTTATAAAAGGCATCCAGAGCATGATTCACTCGTCCCATATCCAGTAAAACTAATCCTTGATTATAATAGAATTCAAAGCGCTCCGGTTCCAAAGAAATAGCACGCTCAAAGTATAAAAGCGCCTCGCGCAGGAGCCCTTTCCGGCGATAGATATCTCCTAAATGGTTATAGAGAGTAGCATTGGGAGCAAAACGCGGAGGAAGAATTTTTTTATAAAGCTTTAAAGCATTCTCTAACTCTCCCCTTTCTTGATAAATTGCTCCTAAATTCAAAAGGGAATTAAACAAATTAGGGTTTCTCTCCAGAGCTTTTTTATAATATTCTATTGCCAAATCAATTCTTCCCTCGTTTTGATAAACAACACCTAAATTATTGTAAAAACCCTCCACTCGGGGATTTATCTGTAGTCCCAAACGATACTCTTCTTCCGCACGCCTATATAATCCAAGATTCAAAAAAAGCTCACCTTTAGAAAAGCAAGAGATGGGAAAAGGCCTTTTTCTTAGATTTTTGTATTCCCCCACTGGATCTAGCGGAAGTTTTTCTAATTCAATTTCATACTTTTCAATCAGTTTCTTATAATCGGGTTTGTTTTTTATAAAGACCGCTCCATTATGTCCAAAATATACCAAGCGCCAATGCGTTTTGTCTTGATAAATTCTCTTAAATAGGGAAGCTGCCTTAATATCCAAAAGAATATAGTCAATTTTGTATTTATCAAACATGTGTTCCAAGGTAGCAGGATAGAGATAAATATCCGTATAATAGCGCAAGAATTCTTCCCCGTAGACGCCGGTTCTTCCATCAATAAAAACCTTTCTTTCAGGAAAACATCTATAAATCAAGTAAGTCCCAAAACCGAAAGAATTAAAAATATTTCCCCGAATATTATTATTTATAATAAAATCAATTTGCCCATCAGGGTAAAAACAAGATTTATGCAAACCGAATTTCTTCTCTAATTTACCCTCCATATAATAAGTAAAAGTAAATTCTTGGTAAACAGTAATAGTCACGATAATCAAAACAGATAAATAAATGGCAGATTTCATCAAGAACCTTAAGAAATTAATAACTTTTGTCTTGGGGAAGGGTTTTGTATAGAATAAAAAATTATTTAAATTGTCTATAGAAATTACATAACCGAGCATGCTGAAAAGAACAATGTTGCGAATCGAGGTTAAAGAAAGATGGAGAAAAGTAACATAAAGAAAAAAATGGGTTAGGTCTATTCTTCGAAAACGCAAAAGAAAAGTAATAAGACTCAAAAAAATAAGAATTTTATACCAAAAATACCCTCCAGAAAAGAAGCCAGTGCGGGAAAAAGGGGGGATAAGTTCACTTATACCGCCGGCAAGAATCTCTTGATGGTTGCCCATAAAACGTACCAGTTCTAAGACAAGAAAAAATACTTTGTATCCAAAAGGATTGATTAAACTTGCCAAGACACATAAGAAGAATATCCTTAAAAAAAGAAAATAATCTCTATGCTTTAAGATATGGTTCTTATTCCAATCCCACGGAAGAGTAATTTTCCAAGAAATTAAATCCCCAATTAGAAAAACGACTAATATTCCTAACCCTACAAATGAAAAAACATGAAGATTTGTCCAAAGAATTTGTAGAAAAGGTAGGAAAAAAAGAGATTCTGATTTTTTAAAACGAAAATCGTAAATAATCTTTAGATAGAGAGAAATAAACAGAAAGCTGATAAATTCCGGACGTTCATAAAATCTCTCTTTGGAAGATAAAATGGCAATTAGAAAAAAAGGAATACAGAAGAAAAAGTTTTCTTTTTTATAAACAATGCGAAAAAGAATAAAGAAAGCGAGAATAATAAAAATGGTTTTAACAATAATTATCCCCGCAAAGCCAAAATAGCGCTGTATCAAATAAACAAAAACCTGAAAAAGCCAGTGGAGGTTAAGCCAAGGATTCCCTTCCGCAGTGTAGGAATAGAAATCTGCGCGGATAAATTGAAGATTTTTTAAAATATATTCTCCAGTCTTTAAATGAAGCCAAATATCTAAATCAAAGAGATTGCGAAGGGAATAAACAAAGATTAAGAAAAGGCAGGAAAAAATAAGAAGAACACGCACCCTTTTATCAAGCATAAAATAGAAAACCCCTACCAATCATTGGTGGTAGTAGAACCATCTGCAGCCACTGTTCTTGCGGGAAGAATGGTTCTACCTTTAGAAGTAGAATCGCCGGTGGCATTATAATTACCATAAATCCAACCGCCGGCAGTAGCATTCCTTAAGGCGGTGTTACTCATCCCGGCAGCGTCAGAAGTATTGGCAACTATCACATTGTTATTACCTGTAGCATTAGAAATTAATTCATAAGGAATCCTTTCAATATATACCGGAACTAATGCCGTTAAGTTGGAAGGCCAGTCTCCTTCGGCAGCACGATATTGAATCAAAGCCCCTCTTAAAGCAGAAAGGTTTGCGCGCGTAGTAGCCGTCCGTGCCTGGATATTAAAAGAGGTAAAGCGGGGTAAAACTGCAGAAGCTAAAATGCCAATAATGGCAATAACAATTAGTAATTCAATTAAAGTAAAACCTGCTATCAATCTCTTACTTCTTGCGATAACAGTTCCTCCTTTTGTTTCTCTTTTAGAACTATTCTCTTTTATTAATCAAAAAAAGGCGCAATAAAACCTTTATTCCTACCAATCATTAGTGCTCGTAGAACCATCTGCAGCCACTGTTCTTGCGGGAAGAATGGTTCTACCTTTAGAAGTAGAATCGCCGGTGGCATTATAATTACCATAAATCCAACCGCTGGCAGTAGCATTCCTTAAGGCGGTGTTACTCATCCCGGCAGCGTCAGAAGTATTGGCAATTGTTACACTGCTACTTCCGGTAGCAGAAGAAAGCAATTCAAGGGGAATCTTTTCAATATATACCGGAACTAATGCCGTTAAGTTGGAAGGCCAGTCTCCTTCATTGGCGCGATACTGAATTAAGGCACCACGCAAGGCAGCTAAATTAGACCGCGTGGTATTGGTTCTTGCTTGAATATTGAAAGAGGTAAAGCGGGGCAAAATTGCTGCGGCCAAAATACCAATAATGGCAATAACAATCAACAACTCAATCAAGGTAAAACCTTTGTTTTTAAACATTTCCCCCTCCTTTCTATTTTTCCAAAATTATAACAATTCTATACTTATCTGTCAATATCTTTTTTAAAACAGCAATTACATAGATTTTAAGACACAGATTACACTGATTCTCAAATTAAAAACAAAGATTACGCGGATTATTTATTCCAAAATGAACCAACCCTCGCACAAAAAATAGTGCATAACCTAAATTGCTTTAGTCTTTATAGCTTCTGCGGGACAAATGTTCTCACACAGAGCACAGCCAATACAACTTTCAGGAACTATTTCTGGTCCAGATAAACCTCTTCCTATATTCACAGAAATAATCGCCTTATCCTGAAGAGGACAATGCCGATAACAGGCTAAACAATTTATTCCTTTCTCATACACAAGACAACGTTTTTTATCAATAAAGGCAGTCCCAATCTTAAATTTTTGTTTCTGGGAAAGAGTTAAATTCTTAAGCGCACCCGTAGGGCAAACGATACCACAGAGATGGCAAGTGTATTTACAATAGCCAATCCTACCATTGCCATAGGGAGTAAATAAAGACGAAATACCCCTTGCAAATAAAAGAGGCTGAAGAAATTGCGTGGGACAATGTTTAATACAGGCCTGACAGCGGATACATTGATTTAAAAAATCATTTTCTTCAATAGCTCCAGGGGGACGAATGACCTTCAAAGATATACTTCTTTTAAAACCGAATTTAAGCAAAGGATAAAAAAGAACACTCCCTCCCAGAGTATAAAGAAATTCTCTCCGGCTAAAATCAACTTTTTGATAATTCAACCGCTGCAAGTGGGCTTTAGATATCCTTGTGCCCAACTGCAAATTCTTTTCTGGACAATTTAGACAATGCATACAAAAGAGACACTCCTGTTTAACCCATTTCTCTTTTAGGTGGGGATTGCAAGTCCCTTGGCAAAATTCTATACATCTTAAACAACCAGTGCAATTTCCCTTTCCTAGAATATGCAATATACTTTTGCGGGAAATAACCCCTAAAAACCCTCCTAACGGACATAAGAAGCGACACCAGAAACGCGTGGTAAATAAATTAAATGCCAAAATCATAATAAACCCTAAACTAACCACAGAAATTAACCGCGTAGATTGAGGAGAAAAATCTGCAATATTGCACTCCAACCAATAAAAGATGCGGTCAATAGAAAAAATATTTAAATATTTATTCAGGAAAATAAATAGAGAAAAAAGCGCCCTGCCGATAAGATAAAACCCGCGATAAAAAATAACCACAGGGCTAAAGAGCCCAGCAAGATTTATTCTAAAAATGGCTAAAAGCAAAAGAACAATAGTTATAAAATATTTTATTTTCTGGGCAGGATGATAAAGCTCCTTCCTTCTTTTGAAGAATAACTTTTTTGAAATATAGGAAACCGCTTGGTTTAAAGTGCCTAAGGGACAAAACCAACCGCAGAAGAATCTTCCCAGAACAATGGTGAAAATTAAAATAAAAAGAGAGACAAAAAATGATTTTGCCAAATTGCGTGTTGAAAAAATCAAAGAAAGACTAAGCAGAGGATCAAAGTAAAGAATTTTTCTAATAAAACCGATAGAAAGAAAGAGGAAAAATATCTGGGTTATTCGGCGCAGAGAAATAAAAAGCGATATGTTCCTCACCTATTACTTAACCGTTAGGCTATGCGATTCGCTCTTTTTCAAAGCAGGTGTTTTGGATTTGGGTGCCAGAGAAATGCTAATGATGGTCTTGGTAGTCGTGGGTTCTAAAGTGATAATACAAGACTCTTCCTGTTTCTCAAAATTAAGCACCCTTCTTCCATATTCCACGATATTAAGGAGGAACCAGCCGTATTGGGGCATCTGCTCACGGTAAAAATTAACTACCAAGTCTGCGGTAGGAGAACCACTATAGCGCAACAGACCGACCCGGCCGTTTTCATTCTGAAAAATAAAGGACTCATTAGCAATAAGTTTGAACCCTTGAGGAACAGGAACATCGGCAAATTTAAGTAAAGGCGCAGGTAGAAGCGCTTCTTCCGCAGGTGTTCTTTTTTGAAAAGAAAAAGAGGCGCAGCCGGTAAGAAATACAAAACACACTATTAAAAATATTACTGTATTTTTATACATTTTTTACTCCTCCTATTTTTTTTAAAATTTTAGTTAAACTATAATTTTTATCTATCGTAACAAAAATTAAACAAAAAAGTCAAAGGAATTTAACGGATGTTTATTTCTTCAATGTGCAAATTTGCGTCGGATTTAATCTCAATATTTGAGCGATGTTTCTTGGCTATCTGACGGATAAAGCGCGAATATTCTCCTGAAAGTTTATGCGCTAAATCAGGGTGCACAAAGAGAGTAATTTTTCTTCTTTTACTTTCAGTAAGCGTTTGCTTCAGCCTTCTTAGGGCTTCGTTAGCCAAAGTAGAAATAGTTTTAACATGACCTAAACCTTGACAGTAAGGACACTTCTCATAAAAGACACTTTCAATACTACTTCTTCTTCTCTCACGGGTCATCTCAATAAGCCCAAACTGAGAAAAGGGATAGAGTTTAATTTTTGCCTTATCCTCTTTCAGAAAATCTTTGAAAGCACGAAACACCTTATCACGATTTTCGGCAAGAACCATATCAATAAAATCAATGATAATGATACCTCCTAAGTTGCGTAAACGAATCTGGCGAGCAATTTCTTCCGCTGCTTCTTTATTCACAATAAAAGCGGTTTCCTCAAGAGTTTTGCCCTTACCGGGTTTTCCCACAAATTTACCCGAATTTACATCAATAGAAACAAGGCTTTCTGTCTGTTCAATGACTATATATCCACCACTTTTAAGCTGAACTATCCGCTTATAGAGTTTCTCAATTTCTTTCTCGATCCCCATTTTTGTAAAAAGGGAAACTTCTTCTTGATAGAAGCGCAATCTTGTTTTTAAATGTGGAGAAAAATAGTTTGTAAAATGTAACGCCTTACGATATTCCTCTCGGGAATCAATATAAACATTACCTATTTCTTCAGTAAAAAAATCGCGCAATATCCTGATAATCAACTCACTCTCTGCATGGAGAAGATAAGGAGAGCTTACGCGTCTGCTTAAGCGAGAAATTCTCTCCCAGCCCTTAAGCAAAAAATGTAGGTCTCTCACAAAATCGCGCTCCTCTGCTTTTTCTCCTGCGGTGCGGGCAATGAGGCCGGTTCCAGAAGGAATGTTTAACTTCTTTAAGATAAGTTTGATGCGCTCACGCTCCTTTTTATCGGCAATTCTCCGGGAAATCCCTGTGCGAGGGTCGTTGGGCATAAACACCAAGTGCTTACCGGGAATACTAATATGGGTCGTAAGACGCGGACCCTTTTTCCCTAAGGGTTCTTTAATGGCCTGAACCAAAATATCATCGTTTACTTTTAATTTTGCCTCAATAGAATCTTTTTTGTGAAAGGCGGAAGGATTATTTTCTTCTTCGCTTAAAAAATCCTCTTCTAGTTCAAAAGGGGGTTTTAAGACATCATCGACATATAAAAAACCGTTTTTGTCCAATCCGATATCTACAAAAGCTGCACCTATTCCCGGCACAACAGCGGTAACTTTACCCTTATAAATATTGCCCACGATGTGCTGGGTGTCTTTCCGCTCCACAAAGAAATCTGTAAGTTTATGCTCCGTTACCACCGCAACCCTTACTTCTTTAGGCTCAACATTGATTAAAATATCTCGGGACATAATTGTTTAAAACTCTAAATCCGAAACTCTAATTACAAATTTTCAAAATTCACTTTTTACGGAGAGAATTTCAATACCTTGGGGAAGTTCCTTTTGTAATTTCTGCCGAAACAATTCAGGTTCAAGCGGTGGTTCCAGATAAAAGGTAACCTCCTCGTCAAAGCTTTCTACTCCCAATTTTAAAGCCCGTTTAAAGCTTATTCGCGGTCGGGGGTTAAATCCTTTGGTAAGCACAAAGGGAACCTGTGCCCGACGAAGAGCACGTTGAAAAACTCTTAACAAATCCAATTGAGAGATATAAATCATCGGACCGGTTTTACTGTATTTGGCAATAATCTTCTGCATAACACGGATAAACTCGAAATCCGAAATTCTAATAAACTTAGAATCTTAAGTTGAGAGTTTTACTTATAAAAATTCTTTATTATCGCTAATGCTTCTTTAGGAAAATCAGCGATTTTAAAGAGTTTAAGGTCTGCTTTCGTGATGCAATCCTCCTTAAGCATGGTATTTTCTATCCAGTTAATTAAACCCTGCCAGTATTTTTTACTCATGATGATTACCGGAAAGGAGAAAACGCGCTTTGTCTGAATAAGGGTAAGGGCTTCAAACAATTCATCAAGCGTACCAAAACCACCGGGGAAAATTACAAATGCTTTGGCATATTTTACAAACATTACTTTTCTACAGAAAAAATACTTAAAGTTAAGCAATTCCCCAACATAGGGATTAGGTTTCTGCACAATAGGAACCTCAATATTTAAACCGATGGATTTCCCTCCCGCACGCTTTGCCCCTTTATTGGCTGCTTCCATTATCCCGGGGCCACCTCCGGTAATTACCGCATAACCCTCTTTGGCTAAGAGATAAGCAAGCTCCTCGGCTATACGGTAATATTCTGAATGAGGTTTAATACGCGAAGAACCAAAGATGGATACTGCTGGACCCACCGTAGAAAGAACTTCAAAACCCTCTACGAATTCTGCCATGATACGAAAAATTCTCCAGGGTTCTTCGGTAGTAAAATCATTCCTTACCGTCTTTTTCATTTCGCTCCTCCCCTTTCTTAAAAGACATTTTAAGCAATGCCTGTTTGTTGGATTATTTAAGCTGGTGGATTTGGATAAGATTAGTACTCCCCTCTTTTCCCATGGGATTGGAACCAGTAATGATAATTTTTTCACCACTTTTTATGTGGACATTCAATTTATTAAGCAAACTTTCAACTTTTTTCGGTAAATTCTCCAGAGATACTCTTAAAGGGAAAAGAACAGGATATACTCCCCAGAAAATATTTAACTTTCTTAAAACATCTCGGCCAGAAGTAAGCGCAAAGACAGTTGCTTTTGGTCTAAACTTAGAAACCCAACGGGCGGTCTCTCCACTATAAGTAGGAACAACTATTGCCTTTGCATCCAGGTGATATGCCGACTCTACACAAGAGTAAGAAACTGCTTCTAAAGAAGAAATTTTCTTAACTATTCTCTGCGTAAGATATTTGCGATAAGGGAATTTCTTCTCGGTAATAAGTGCAACTTTTCGCAAAGTACAAACAGCTTCTAGGGGATATTTACCAACGGCAGTTTCTTCAGAAAGCATCAGACAATCTGCACCGTCAAGAATGGCATTAGCAATATCGGTAACTTCGGCTCTGGTAGGAAGAGGACTATAAACCATTGAAGATAAAATCTGGGTAGCAACAATCACCGGTTTCCCTCTCAAATTACACTTCTCAACAATCTCCTTCTGAAGAAAAGGAAGTTTTGCCAGCGAGGTTTCTACACCCAAATCACCTCTTGCTACCATTATCCCATCACTTTCGGCAATGAGCGCATCGATATTTTTTACTGCCTCTTTTTTTTCAATCTTAGCAATGAGAAAAATTTCTTTTGCCTTTCTACCCAAAAAATTCCTTGCTTTAAGCAAATCGTGCTTATCCTTTACAAAAGAAAGAGCAAGGAAATCGGGTTCTAAACCCAAGGCAAAAATAAGTTTATCCTGCATTTCTTTTTCTTTTATATAATCGTCAAGTAAAACACCAGGAATATTTACTCCTTTCCCCGACATTATTTCTCCTGAATTCTCTACCCGACAAACCACCTCTCTATCTTTAGCCTTTAAAACTCTCAATTTTATCAAACCATCATTTAAATAGATAAAACTTCCTTTCTTTATGCCTCCTAATACGCGAGGATAATTAAGACTCAAATTTCCTTCATTACCAAGAATCTTTTTAGCGGTGAAGGTCAAAATGTCTCCTTTTTTTAAGGAAATTACCCTCTTTTCTAACAAACCTAACCTTATTTTGGGACCAGGAATGTCAACAAGAATTCCTAAGGGAGAATTGAGTTTTTTAGCTACCCGACGCAAGGCTCGGACTAAATTAAAGTGCTGGTCTTTATCTCCGTGGGAAAGATTTATGCGGGCAATGTCTATCCCTGACGAGATAAGTTCCTCCATCACCGCCGGAGAAGAAGAAGCCGGACCAATGGTAGCAATAATTTTTGTGCGGTTCCAGTGAAACATAGATGTCAAACTCCAAACTCGAAATCCGAAACTCTAAGCCATGAGAATTCCGGTAAGTTAGTTATTCTTACGAACCTGATGTTATAACTATTGAAAGTAACTAAACATACTTAAACGAACTAAACAAGATAGAGAAATTAAATCATAGCAATTTAACTCTGTGCCGTCAATGGTTATTTTATCAAAAACAATTCTTTAAGAGTATTTGGTTACGGATTTGGCTCTTTATTATAAAATTATACTTATTTTTTAGCAAGGCATAATCTTCTTCCCTAATAAATATCCAAAGAGGACTTCTTTCTTTTTCTAAATAAAATAACAATTCCGAAATATCCTGTAAAAAGAATACTTTTCTCTGGAGATAAAAAACAAGGCTGGGTTTTGGGAAGTTGTAGGCAAGAACAGTGTCATCATTTTTAATCTCTTCCTTTAGCGAGTAGAGTAAAGCTTTGGTAGAGCGAAAACTACCTAAATCAAGCGCAAAGAATTGATAAAAAAGAAAAAGGGAAACCAGCGGTAGAAAAGAAATAGTTAAAAACACAGAAAAGAATTTTCGGCGCAAGGCAAAACATAAAGCAACCACGCTTATAACCATAACTAAAAAGACAGGATAAAAAACATCTATCGCCAGATTGTATTTCTCTTTTAAGAACATCCTTGTGCATAAGAGGGAAATAATTAGAAAAGTGAAAATAATAATCATTGAAAAAATAATCTTTCGGGAAAAACGCCTCTCCAGCCTTGAGAAATTACTCTCCCAGAATTGAGCAAGTATAATGCTTAAGCAGGGAAAAAGAGAAAGGATATAGGTGGGAATCTTTGAACGCGAAAGGCTAAAAAATAAAAACACTACCATAAACCAAATAACAAGAAACCTCATAGAAGAAAATTTAACTCTCAACCAGGGAAGAAAAACCGTCCAAGGTAAAAACCCTAAAAGAACTATTGGAAAAAAGTAAAAAACTGATGCGCGGTGAATATAACCTCGGCTAAACCTTTCTACTGTCTCGTAGCGAAATAAAGAAAATGTTTCCGAAAAACCAAATTTAAAAACTAAGAATAAATACCAGGAAAGACCTAACACCAAGAAAAGAAAAAGAAAATAAAGTTTACTCCAGAATATTTCCTTTAAAAGAGAAATATCTTTTTCAAAAAAGAGATAGATAATCATAACCAAAAGAGGCAGAAGCCCCACTGGACCCTTGGTAAGAAAAGTAAGCGCCAGACTTACCCAGAAAAAAAATAGAGAGATTTTTTTTCTTTTGGCTTTATATTTAAGAAAAAAAAGAACTGCGCTTAAGAAAAA
>JAMWCW010000017.1 GCA_023819145.1 Candidatus Omnitrophota bacterium | reverse complement strand
AGTGGAAGAAGTAAAGTTGATATAGAAAAGTTGGGAGTTTATGAGGTTTATATAGAAACAGAAAATATCAAAAATCAAATATCAGAAATTGAAGATATTGAGATTAAGGTGGATGGGAAAAAGATACTAATGAGCACCGGTGCATCAGAACCCCAGAAAAAATATGTAAAGTTGGGTGAGTTTGAGATTGAGAAGGAAGAAAAGCACCAGATAAATATCAAATATCAAAATAAAAAGCAAAATTTAAAAATTATATTGGTAAATAAAGAAGAAAGGGAAAAACTGGAGAAGAAGATTTGGGAGAAAATAAACGAGCCCCAGACAGAGGTCTGTTATATTTTTGAGAAGGAGAATGCACAGTTTTATGTGCTGTAAAGACATAGGGTTGCAGAAAAGTTTGATTAAATTTGAAGTTGACAGGTAATAATTCTTATGTTAAAATTACCGATACAAAAGTAAATATTAATATAAAATTACTGATGAATAAAGAAGAAATATTAAAGATACTCGTTGATTGGAATTTTTGGGGAAATTACAAGGATGAGAGTATAGAAAGGAGTTTTTATTTAGATAAATTAAGGAGGTATCTTAAAACAGGAGAGATAATTGTAATTAAGGGTGTAAGAAGAAGCGGAAAATCTACCATAGTTTCGCAATTTATTAGGAAACTTATAGAGGAAAAAAAGGTTTCTCCTAAAAACTTCTTAATTGTTAACTTTGAGGACCCGAGATTTAGAAATTTGAATTTAGATTTACTTAATAAGATTTATGACTTTTATTTAGAAGAACTTCTGCCGGATGATAAGCATTTTGTTGTTTTGGATGAAGTTCAAGAGATAGAAGGATGGGAAAAATTTGCACGATTTTTGAATGAAGCTAAAAAAGTGCAGGTTTTTATCACAGGTTCGTCTTCTAAATTGCTCTCGGAGGAATATTCTACCCTTTTGAGTGGAAGGTATGTAGATTTGGATATATTTCCTTTATCATTTAGAGAGTTTCTTGAATTTAACGGTGTTAAAGTTAAGTCAGAAATAGAAATGATGAAATTAAGACACAAGATAAAAAATCTCCTCAAGCAATATATTGAATTTGGAGGATTTCCTAAGCCTGTGTTGGTAGAGGCAAGTGAGAAAAGTATTATCCTGCAGGGCTATTTCAGGGATATCTTGCTAAAAGATGTCCAGAAAAGATTTAAAGTTAAAGAAACGACTAAATTAGAGGAACTGGCAAAATATTATTTGTCCAATATTTCTACCATTCAACCTTTTAATCGCATAAAAAATGTTGTGGGATTGAGCCTGGATTCTGTGGAAAGGTTCTCTCATTATTTCTCGGTGGCTAATCTTTTCTTTTTTGTCCCAAAATTTTCCTTTTCTAAAAAGGAGCAGATACTTAATCCTAAAAAGGTTTATAGTGTAGATGTGGGTATAAGGAATGTTATGGGCTTTAGGTTCAGTGAAGATTTGGGAAGATTAATTGAGAACATTGTTTTATTGGAGTTAAAAAGAAGGGGTTTTGAGGTCTTTCACTGGAAATCTAAGAAGCAAAGGGAGGTGGACTTTGTGATAAAAAAAGGAATGGAGGTAAAACAACTCATTCAGGTATGTACTTATCTCCAAGACGAAGGTGTAAAGAAGAGAGAGCTTGAGGCTTTAAGAGAAGCCTCTTCTTATATAAGAAATAACAATTTTTTGATTGTAACCGAAGATTATGATGGGGAAGAAAAGTTTGGTAAGACGAAAATAAAATTTATTTCCCTCTGGAGATATTTGCTCTTAGAAGAATTTTAAGACAGCAACTGGCAGGATTTGGCAATTGAGTTGGGGTGGCTTATTGCTTATAGTGAATGGCAAAAATAAAATTAAGATAGAGAAGACAGGAAACACACTATAAATATCAAAAATCAAAATGAAAGAGGAAAGGGAAAAATTAAAGAAGGAAATCTGGGAAAGAATAAATCAACCAGAGAGAGAGTTGTGTTATATTTTTGAGAATACAGAGAGTTTTATATTACATAAACCCAAAAATAATGTGTAAGAGAATCGGGATAGTAATTGGAATTTGGTTAATGATTGCCTTAAAGGCAAGTGCTGAGAATATAGATTTGGCTGAAAAAGAGAAAAAGATATACGCTACTTCAGAAAATAGATTATACGATTTAAAGGTAAAACTGAAGCCAAAGGTTATAGAATCCAAGATCTATTGGCAGGAAAAGATAGATTGGAATGAGGAGATAAAGAATTGGAATTTTGGATCTGATAGAGACCCACCATCTGAAATTTTAAATAAGTTGGTATCAGTTTATAATACCCAGTTTAAAGTTATCCCTGAGGGTGAATTTCTGAAGATTGTCTCTTCAGGACCATTTGTTTTAACACGCAATCTGAACATTGACCTTGAAGAATATCCTTTCTTTAACTTAGAGGGGGAATTTGAGAATGCAGAATTAATTACTCTTTTAGGGATTGATTATAATCAGGATAATTTGATTGACAATTATTTAAATTTAGAGTTTGTTGGAGAATATAATTTATTTGACCTGGCAAAAGAAAAATGTCCGGATGAAGTTGAACAACCCGAGTATAAATTGAAAAGGATTTTTCTCTTTTTTAATCCAGTGCAGAGAAGTGAGGATAATTTTCTTTTTGTTTTGAAAGAGTTAAATTTTTATAATCTGAATTCTCTTGTAATAAATGAGAAAGAAAATTATCCCTATCCTTTGAAAGATAATGAAAAGATGGCTGTTTTTCTAAAAAGAATTCAGGAAGAAAATCCCCAGCTAGTCAGGATAGACCAGCAGGTTTTTAGGTTAAATGATTTTAATTTGCCAAAGGATTTTGCAGATTTAGAAAGAGATGTTCTGGTAAAAAGGATTGAACTAGAAAAAGGAGAGCATAAATATGAAAAGTTAGAAAATCCAACTTTTGAAATTGAATGGGTAATATTAGAACCAGTAGCCGGTATTCAGTATTCAGTATCCAGGAATGAACCAGAGATTACTTTTAAGAAGATAAATCCTACAAAGTACTTGGTTAAAGTAGAGCAGGCAAGGGCACCATTCTGGTTAGTATTTTCTGAGAGTTTTCATAAGCAGTGGAGACTTTATAGATATCAAAAATCAAATATCAAAAATCAAAACTATCTTGATGAGATTGTGGCAGATTATCCAAATTTGAAAGTAAAAGAGGCAAGACACTTGATGAAGTTTACACCCCAAGATATAAGATTTTTGTTTGAAAAGCCTTTAGAAGTCTCACATCATTTAGTCAATGGCTATGCCAATGGATGGTACATTGAGCCGGAAAAATTGGGATTAGGTGAAAATTTTGTGCTAACAATTTATTTTTTGCCCCAGAGTCTTTTTTATTTAGGACTATTTATTTCGGGAATCACCTTTTTATTTTGTATAATTTATCTAATCTATCGTTCGGCAGTCAAATCACAAGCCATTTAAAATCAATAATTTTTGGAGGTGAGACCTCAAAAATATGCGGGGGTGGGTTTTTTCTCTTGTCTTTTCTTTATCCTTTTTCTTTTTAGCAGTTCCAGATTTAAAAGAGAAAGTTATTGAAAAGGACGAATTCTTCACTTTAAACTCTCGGATTTTTTCTAAAACCATTGCTTTCCCCCAAAAGAGTGATTTTGTATTAAAACTCAAATACGATTATAAGAATACCGATGGAGAAGTAATTTCTCTAAATGGAAATAAATTGGAGTTAAGGGTAAGTAACCGGGCAAAGGATATTATTACACATTATTATTCTGTTCCCTATGAGATTGTTCGGGAGGGAGATAATTTTTTAAGAATAGAGTTTTTCCCTCAGGCACCCCCAAACATAGATTTAAGACTGAGAAATTATTTAGGAGCGAATGGAGATAAAAGCATAGTTTTGTGCTTAAGGCACTCTTTAATTATTAAAAAAGAATATGGGCTTTTGTTTTTCTTAAATATTATCTTTTTTATATTTTCCTTCTTCTTATGGCAGGGAAGTTTAAAAATTGCGATAGATTGGTTTAGATTAAAACCCAAGCAAGCTTATTTTAATAATTTGATTATCTTTATTCCTTTGAGCTTGTTCTATTTTATGGTAGGAATTTCTTCTTTGGTTAATCCTTTCCGCATTGCCGTTACTCCTTTTTATTTATTTATCTTTCTTTTCTTTGTCGTATTTTTGGGAGAAATCTTTCTCCTTTTTCTTTCCCTGGTAACGCTTGTTAGGAAAGAAGAAAATACAGAGATTCTTGAAAACCTTCCTCCCTGGCTTAAGAGGAGTTTATTCTGGATAAAAACAAGAGCGTTTTCTGATAAATGTATCTTATTTTTTATGCTTTTATTAGTTCTCTGCGCTTTCTTCTTAATTTTTAAATTGGAGAAAATTGCTCAACATTTAGCCAACCTTGCCTATCTAATGTTAGTTTTGGGAGTAGGAATTAAGTTTGTGAAAATGGTGAGAGAGGAAAGAAAAAAGTAGTAAATACTTTTTTTATAATTTATTTGACAAAAAGTAGAACCGTTTGTAAAATAAAGATATGATTAAACCAAGAATTATAATGCAAAAGATTACTCCCTTTTTAGGAGCTCCCTAGGCAATTGTCATTACCGGAATGAGGCGCACTGGAAAGACCACCCTCTTAAATTTCTTTTATGAAAAAATAGAAAGTAAAAATAAGTTATTCTTAGACCTGGAAAATCCCTTAAACAGGAAATATTTTGAAGAGAAAAACTATGAGAAGATTAAAAAAACATTTGAATTCTTAGGGATTGATTTTAGTAAGAAGACTTATATCTTTTGTGATGAGATTCAATTTGTTAGAAATTTACCCTCTGTAGTTAAATATTTTATTGACCATTATAAGGTAAAATTTTTTCTTACTGGTTCAGCCAGCTTCTATTTAAAAAATCTTTTCTCGGAATCGCTTTCTGGAAGAAAAATTATCTTTGAACTCTATCCTTTAACCTTTAGAGAATTTCTTTCTTTTAAGAATTTCTCTTTATATATTCCCGAAAAGCCCCAAGAGATTACGCCTGCAATTTTTGAAACCATTTTACCTTTGTACGAAGAGTATTTGTTATTCGGAGGTTTTCCGGGAGTGGTATTAAAAAATATACCGGAAGAGAAAAAGAAAGCATTGGAGGAAATATTTACTTCCTTCTTTCAATTAGAGGTAATACAAATAGGATATTTTCGCCGGAACGAAATCATCAGGGATTTAATCCTTCTTTTGATGCAGAGGATAGGGAATCGTTTGGATATTCAGAGGCTTTCTAAAGAGTTGGGAGCATCTCGGGCCACATTAGAAGAATATCTCTCTTTTCTGGAAGGAACCTATTTTATAAAAACAATCAGACCTTTTAGTAGAAAAAAAGATACAGAGATAAGGAAGGCGCGCAAAGTCTATCTTTGTGATACCGGATTAGTAAATCATTTTGTGAGAATTGATGAAGGTTTGCTTTATGAGAATGCAATCTTTCAAAATTTGCGAATGCAAGGTGAAATTAATTACTATCAGAAAAAGAGCGGGGTAGAGATTGATTTTATTCTTAATCGAGAAAAGGCCTACGAGGTAAAATTAACTCCTCGAGAGACCGACCTGAAGAAATTAAAAATAATCTCTGAAGAATTAAAATTGAAGGAATACTGGATTGTTTCTAAGAGATATTCTGAATTAAAAAATATTATCTACGGATTTATGGTTTAATTTTTAGGTGTTGATTTTGTGAGAATGGTGAGTAAAGGAGAAGATGAAGGAACATAAATCAGTTTTTTTAATATTTGTTATTCTTATTTTCATTTTGACTTTTCCTTTAATAATTAAATTCTCAACCTCTATCCCTGGGTTTTTCTCTACCGATGAGCCTTATGGAGCAATGTGGAGTTTCTGGAGGATTAAGTATTCATTTTTAAACAAACTTTCTTTAAAAAGGACGGATTTAATTGCTTATCCCTTTGGTATGGATTTATATGCATCAGGTTTTATTTCCTATCTCTGGCTTTTCTGGACGCATCTTTTAAGCATTTTTACCAATCCTGTGTTTACCTGGAGTATTCAGATTATCTTGAATCTTTTTCTTTCTGCCGTCTTTTCTTATCTTCTGGTTTTTTATCTTACAGGTAATAAAATGTCAGCAATCTTAGGAGGAATGATTTTTGGATTCTGTCCATATCAATTTGTGCGTATCTGGCAACACTTAGGATTGACCTATAATCAATGGCTTCCTTTAGTTCTTTTGAGTGTAATTTTACTTAAAGAAAATCCTCTCAGTAAGAAGAGAATTTTTCTATTTCTTATAAGTTTCTTTCTTCTTCTCTCCTTTGACTGGTCAGTAATGTATATGGGGATAATCAGTTTATTCTGTTTTTTGTTCTATATTTCTTTCTATCATTGGAGAATAAAGTTGTTTAATCAGAAAAGGTTAATTCTTGCCGACCTTAAATTTTGTGGGAAAATATTTATTTTTATTCTTTTGGTTTTTATCATCTTGTCTCCACAATTTCTGTGGGCAATAAAAAATAGAGTGTCTATGAATAAAATAAGTTTTTCTCCCTCTGCCTTTAGTCATTATGTCCGTCCCTTTGAAGATTTATTTACTCAGTCAGCAAAACCCTTAAGTTATTTCTTACCGGCGGTTGTTCATCCAGTTTTTGGTAAGTTTACAGAAAGATTTATTGGCTCACCACTTTATGGGGTTAGTTTTACTGAGCATACATTGTATTTAGGCTGGATTCCAATCATTTTGGCATTATTTGCGTTCAGAAGATGGAGAAGGTATAGAAAAGGGTTAAGGGATAATGGACAAGAGTTAAGTGAGAGAGAGAATTTTTATATTGGTTTCTTTGTGTTGTTGGCAATTATGGCTTGGTTCTTTTCCCAGCCTCCTCGGTGGAATTTTGGACCAATTAAAATTTTTATGCCTTCATTTTTTATGTATAAGATATTGCCGATGTTTCGGGCATATTGTAGATTTGGGATTGTTTTAATGCTAGCCATAGCAGTTCTTGCAGGTTTTGGCTTGAAATTTATAACATTAAACATTAAACATAAAACATTAAACATTGCTGTTACAGTTTTATTTTGCGGGTTGGTGCTGTTTGAATTCTGGAATTATCCACCATTTAAGGTTATAGATGTTTCAAGAGTTCCGCAAGTTTATTATTGGTTAAAAGGACAATCTGGAGACTTTGCTATTGCTGAATATCCTTTAGATGCGGATTCACCCAATGAAATGTATAAGTTTTATCAGACAAGACATGAGAAGAAAATCATCAATGGTACAATCCCCGGAACTTATGCCAATAAAGTTGCACAAACAATTGTTAAATTATCTGAACCAAAAACTGCAGGGATTTTAAAATGGATGGGAGTAAAGTATGTTTTAGTGCATAGAGAAGATTACCTAAATACAGAATTGGTAGAATGGATAGAGGAGTTAGGTAAAATTCCTAAAAATCCAGGGCTTAAATTTGTTAAAAGTTTTTCCTCTCAGGAATGTCCACAAAAAGATATGCTGTGTATACAAGAAACAGGACCAATTGATGTTTATGAGATAACCGCCGAACCTCAGGAACCAAAGGTTGAATTTTCCAGTAAATAAGGGAGTTCCTTGACACTTACGAAGTGTGGGGAGTTTTTCCTGAGAAATCTCAGTTTTACTGATTTCTCTTGAATTATTCTCTATTTATAAATAGAATTATTTTTGTAAATCTGTGTTTAAAAATGGAACTGCCTATAAGATACAATTCCCAAGAGGTCGAAGATAAGTGGTATAAGTTCTGGGAAGATAAAGGCTTCTTTCATACCGAACCCGACCCCAAAAAAAAGCCTTTTACGATTGTTATTCCTCCTCCCAATGTAACCGGAATTTTACATATGGGGCATGCTTTAAACAATACTGTTCAGGACATTATTATTCGTTTTAAAAGAATGCAGGGATACAATGCTTTATGGATTCCGGGGACTGACCATGCGGGAATTGCCACCCAGAATGTGGTAGAAAAATCTTTGGCTCAGGAAGGGCTAACCCGACAGGATTTAGGGAGAGAAAAATTCTTAGAGAGGGTCTGGGAATGGAAGGGGAAATACGGTTCTACGATTATTCAGCAGTTAAAAAAACTCGGCGCCTCCTGTGACTGGAACCGCACTCGCTTTACTCTTGATGATGAGTATTCAGAGGCAGTATTAGAAACATTTATAAGGTTATATGAGAAGGGATTGATTTATCGGGGTAATTATATCATCAATTGGTGTCCAAGATGCCAGACGGCACTTTCTGATGAGGAAGCTCCGTATGAGGAGGTGGAGGGAAATCTCTATTATATAAGTTATCCACTTAAATTAACCAGTAACCAGCAACCAGTAACCAGAAAAACCAAAGAATCAGAGGCTACTTACATTGTGGTGGCGACGACACGGCCGGAGACGATGTTAGGGGACACAGCAGTAGCGGTTAATCCCAAGGATAAGCGCTATAAAAAGTTCATAGGAAAAACTGTAATTTTGCCTCTGGTAAATAGAGAAATAAAAATAATTGCCGATTCTATAATAGATATGGATTTTGGGACAGGAGCAGTAAAGGTTACCCCCGCACATGACCCCAATGATTATCTTTTAGGGAGAAAGCATAAATTAGAATTTATTAATATCCTGAATCCTGATGGGACAATGAATGAGCGTGCAGGAAAATTTAGAGGTTTGGATAGATTTGAGTGTAGAAAGAAAGTAGTGGAGGAACTGGAAAAAATCGGACTTTTGGAAAAAGTTGAGCCTTATAGACATTCCGTAGGACACTGTTATCGCTGTCATACGATTATAGAACCCTATCTATCTCGGCAGTGGTTTGTGAGGATGAAGCCCCTGGCTAAACCCGCAATTAAGGTAGTTAAAAAAGGAAAGATTAAATTTTTTCCTCCCCGCTGGACAAAAATTTACCTTAATTGGATGGAAAATATTCATGACTGGTGTATATCCCGGCAGATCTGGTGGGGACACCGTTTGCCTGTATATTATTGTAAAAATTGTCAAGGGGAAAAGTCCGAAATTGAAAATCCGAAGTCCGAAAAGGGGATAATGGTTTCCAAGATAAAACCAGAAAAATGTCGTTGGTGTGGGTCTACGGATATCTATCAGGATGAGGATGTTTTAGATACCTGGTTTTCTTCATGGCTCTGGCCCTTTGCTACCCTTGGTTGGCCCAAACACTATAACCTGGCAACACAAAAACGCAATAACGAGTTATCCTATTTCTATCCTACCTCTGTCTTAGTTACTGCTCAGGAGATAATCTTTTTCTGGGTAGCAAGGATGATTATGGCGGGATTGGAATTTATGAGAGAAATTCCTTTTAGACATGTATATATTCATGGAACGGTAAGAGATATAACTGGGAAAAAGATGTCCAAGTCTTTGGGGAATATCATTGACCCTGTGGAAATAATCAAGAACTTCGGAGCAGATGCTTTACGCTTCAGCCTCATTTCTATTACTGCAGTAGGACAGGATATATTTTTATCCGATGAGAAATTTAAATCAGGGAGAAACTTTGGCAATAAAATCTGGAATGCTGCAAGGTTTATTCTGATGCATAGCCCACAGTTCAAGATTCCCATTTCCCAGCTTAGAGAAAATGACCTCTCCTTGGCTGACCGTTGGATACTCAGCAGATTGCAGAAGACTATTCATTCAGTTACTTCTGCATTAGAGAGATATAACCTTAATGAATCTGCCAGTATCCTGTACCAATTCTTCTGGCACGAGTTTTGTGATTGGTATTTGGAATTAACCAAGCCCATTTTGATGAAGACAGAGCAGTTGACTGGTTCTCATCAGAAACAGAAAGAGATAACCCAGGCAATTCTCTTTGAAATTTTGGAGGTTTTTTTGCGTTTGCTTCATCCCTTTATGCCTTTTATTACTGAGGAAATTTGGTATAAATTAAAAGAAAAAGATACTCGTCTTAGAGAAGAGAGTATTATGTTCAGTCCCTGGCCAGTTCCTGAAGAGAGTTTAATAGATGGGGTTGCTGAAAAAAAGATGAACATAATTCAAGAAATAGTCAAAGGGGTAAGGAATATCTGTATGGAAATGGATGTTCCCCGGGAAAAGAAACTGAAATTGATTTTTAAATCAGAAGAGAAAGGGCTTAATTTTCTTCAACAGAATAGGATTTATTTAGAAGCTTTATTGAATATAGAATCCTTAGAATTTTATACCGAGATTAAAAAACCTCGTTTTTCCTCTTCCCTGGTGGTAGAAGGGATAGAGTTATACATTCCCCTTGAGGGCATCATAGATTTTGGAAAAGAGAGAAAAAGGATTGCTGAGGAGATAAAAGAGGTGGATGATTGTCTGGAGAGGATAGAGGATAAACTAAGAAATAGAGAATTTCTTCAACATGCTCCCCCGGAGATAGTAGAAAAGGAAAAAAAGAAAAGAGATGAACTGAAGCAGGAAAAAGAGAAATGGATAAAACATCTACAGGAGATACAAGATAGAGACTGATACGGATGGTTACAGATTTTGATTTCAAAATTGTTGATTCCATAATTGCACAGGCATTAAAAGAAGATAAAATTGACCAGGATATTACTTCCGAATTGCTTTTTCCCAAAGATAAATTGGCAAAAGCCATAATTGTAGCAAAAGGGAAGGGAATAATTGCCGGTTTAGAAATTGCCGAGAGGGTTTTTTATTTACTGGATAAAAAGATAAAGTTCAAGAAACTTACTAAGGATGGTAAATGGATAAAAAAGGGAGAAAAGGTAGCTTTTATAGAGGGGAGTTTAAAAAAAATCCTTGCCGGAGAACGCACCGCCTTAAATTTTTTGATGCGTCTTTCAGGGATTGCTACCTTAACAAGAAAATTTGTGGAAAAAGTCCATCCTCACAAAGTTAAAATTATGGATACACGGAAAACCACACCGGGTTTAAGAATTTTGGAAAAATATGCAGTGAGAGTAGGGGGTGGGGTAAATCATCGTGGGGATTTGAGTGATGGGGTGTTAATTAAAGATAATCACCTCAAAAAAATCAAAAATCAAAAATCAAAAATCAAAAGTTTAATTCAAGAAATAAGAAGGAGAATTTCCCAAGACATAGAGATAGAGATTGAGGTAAAGAATCTAAAAGAATTTAAAGAAGCTTTGGAGACCGGTTGTGATGTAATTATGTTAGATAATATGAGTTTTCCGAAGGTCAAAGAGGCAGTGCGTATGCGGAGTCGGCTATGGGCTATTGGTCATAGGCCAGGAGTTGAAATAGAGGTTTCTGGAGGAATTAATTTAAGGAACATTCGAAAATTTGCCTCGCTGGGGATAGAAAGAATCTCTATCGGTGCACTTACCCATTCTTACAAATCCCTTGATTTCTCCTTGGAGCTAACCCCTTAATAACCTACTTAACCTACGCGGTTAACCTACGCGGTTGAAAAGGGAGTGAGAATATAGTAAAATAAAAGGGATGGAAACAGTCTTAGTAACCGGAGAAATTTATCATATCTTTAATCGAAGCATTGCTGATTATAAGATATTTAATCAGGAAGAAGATTTTTTACGGTTCGTAGAAGCCCTCCGTTTTTATCAGAATATAAAAAATTCCTCAAGTTTCAGTCAATTTATAAAATCAAAAAAGCGAAATTCAAAAAGTGAAATGAAAGTATTAAACGGAGATAACCGAATTGTAGAAATTATCGCTTATTGTATTATGCCTACCCATACTCATTTAATTCTCAAGCAATTAATAGACAATGGCATCTCTACCTTTATGAATAATCTCCTCAATAGCTATACTCGTTATTTTAATCTTAAACATAATCGGAAGGGTCCTTTATGGGAAGGCAGATTCAAGAGAGTTTTGATAAAAAGTGATGAGCAATTACTTCATCTTACGCGATATATCCATTTAAACCCCGTTACTGCTTATCTTGTAAATAACCCCGAAGACTGGCTTGCCTCTTCTTATAAAGAATACATAGAACCAAAAATCAAATTTCCTATCTGTAAATTTGAAGGTTTGATAGATATCAAACCAGAAAAATACAAAGAATTTGTGAAAGATAGGATTTCTTATCAAAGAGAACTAACAAAAATAAAAGACCTTCTTTTAGAACCAATTCAACCTACGCGGTTAACCTACGCGGTTGAATAGTATGGGACGGTTTAAGTTGGTGAGTAGTTATAAGCCTTGTGGAGACCAACCGCAAGCTATAGAGAAATTAACGCACAATTTATTGAAAGGGGAAAGGTTTCAGACTCTCTTGGGAGTCACAGGAAGTGGAAAAACTTTTACTATTGCCAATGTAATTGCCAATATTAATAAACCCACTTTGGTAATTTCGCATAATAAAACCCTTGCTGCCCAATTGTATCGGGAATTTCGTGAGTTTTTTCCCTATAATGCTGTGGAGTATTTTGTAAGTTATTATGATTATTATCAACCTGAGGCGTATATTCCTCAAACCGATACCTATATAGAAAAAGACGCCTCCATAAATGAAGAATTAGATAAATTAAGACTTTCGGCAACCAGTTCTTTGATGTCCCGTAGAGATGTGATTATTGTTGCTTCTGTTTCCTGTATCTATAACTTGGGCTCACCTGAAGAATACCGAGAATTACTTTTATTCTTAGAGAAAGGAAAAGAATTTTCAAGAGAAGAAATAATCAGCCATCTGGTATGGATGCTCTACGAAAGAAATGATGTAAATCTAACGCGTGGAAAATTTCGTGTTCGGGGAGATACGATAGAAATCTTTCCTTCTTATGAAGATACTGCCTTAAGAATAGAACTCTGTGGAGAGGAGATTGAAAAAATAAAACAGTTCAATCCCTTAACCGGAGATACAATAACTGAACTGGATAAGATGGGCATCTATCCGGCAAAGCATTTTGTAACCTCCCAGAGTAAAATTGAAAGAGCAGTCATTTCCATTGAAGCGGAGCTAAAAGAACGTCTCTATGAACTACGTTCTCAGAATAAATTATTGGAAGCAGCACGTTTAGAATCGCGAACCAAATACGATATAGAAATGTTAAGAGAAATGGGCTACTGCCACGGAATAGAAAATTATTCACGCCATCTTTCGGGAAGACCTCCGGGAAGTAGACCCTATTGTCTGATTGATTATTTCCCCGAAGAATTTTTGGTTATCATTGATGAGTCCCATGTGACTATACCCCAATTAAGAGGAATGTATGCCGGAGACCGTTCGCGAAAGGAGACCCTCGTGGAATATGGCTTTAGACTTCCCTCCTGTTTAGATAATCGTCCTTTAAAATTTGAAGAATTTGAGACTTTGGTAAAACAGGCTATTTTTGTTTCCGCTACCCCTGATGAATATGAGATTGAAAAAAGCAGAGGGATGGTTGTAGAGCAATTGATTCGTCCTACTGGGCTTGTAGACCCGGAGATTGTCGTTAAACCTACAGCGGGGCAGATAGACGATTTAATAGGAGAAATACAAAAGCGAGCAGAAAAAAGAGAACGCGTTTTAGTTACCACCTTAACCAAGAGGATGGCTGAGGACTTAGCAAGTTATCTTCAGGAAATGGGCTTGAATGTAAAGTATCTTCATTCAGAAATTGAACCTCTGGAAAGGGTAAAGATTTTAAGGGATTTAAGAAGAGGAGAGTTTGATTGTCTGGTGGGGATAAATCTCTTGCGCGAGGGTCTCGATTTACCAGAAGTTTCTCTCGTAGCCATACTTGATGCGGATAAAGAAGGTTTTCTGCGCAGTCAGGTTTCTTTAATTCAGGTAGCCGGTCGGGCAGCAAGAAATGTAAATGGTAAGGTAATTATGTATGCGGATAATATCACTGGTTCTATGCAGCGGGCGATTGAAGAAACGGAGCGCAGAAGGAAGGCCCAGTTAGAATATAACCGCAAATACAACATTACTCCCCGCACGATTGAAAAAGCAGTGAAGGACTATATTGAAATTATAGAAGAGACAAAAGAGTTTGTGAAAAGATTAACCGGAGTTTCTGAAGGGAGGTTGGAGATTGAAGAGGTTATTGCGCAATTGCAGGAAGAGATGGAACTGGCGGCACGAAATTTACATTTTGAACGTGCCGCAATAATCAGGGACCAGATAAAAGAATTGAAAGCAATGGCTAAAAGTAACCGATAGGGAAATGAGGATGTTACCTAAGGTAAGTATTGTTATTCCCGGATACAACTGTGCTAAAACCATAGAAGAAAATCTGAGGGCCTGCTTTAATCAGGATTATCTCCGAGATTTATATGAAGTTATTTTTGTTGATGATGGTTCTACGGATAATACCGGAGATATTGTGCGCCAATTTCCTGTAAAATATATTTATCAGAAAAACTCCGGACCTGCCCAGGCACGAAATAAGGGATGGCAGGAGGCTGAGGGTGAAATAATAATTTTTACGGATAGCGATTGTATTCCCGATAAACAATGGATTAAAAATTTGGTAAGAAATTTCAATCACAAAAAAATTGGTGCCGTGGGTGGCTCTTATGGCATAAAAAATTCCGAAAATCTTTTAGCCTCCTGTATCCATGCAGAAATCTTATGGCGTCATCAGAAGATGTCTCGGGAGGTTAAAGCCCTGGGTTCTTACAATTTGGCTATTCCTAAAAAAATACTCCTGGAGTTAAATGGATTTGAGGAATCTTATCTTACTGCCAGTGGAGAGGATAATGATTTATCTTATCGTTTACTAAAGAAAGGATACAGATTAATTTTTGAGCCGAATGCCTTAGTTTATCATTACTATCCGGAGAGAATTATTCCCTATCTTAAACATCAATTCCGGCATGGTTATTGGAGAGTAAAGTTATATCGTGACCATATAAGGATGATAAAAGGTGATGATTACAGCAATTTTTTAGATTATTTTTCTCCTCTGCTTGCCTTAAGTTTTTTTCTCACCCCCCTTTTATTTATAGAATTGTTTCGCGCTTTAAGAATAGTTTTATATACCAAAAAAATCGTGCATTTTTTTCTGTTTTTTATAATACTCCTAAGGGATTTCTGGAGGGGAGCAGGCTTGCTTTTGGGAATTTTTAAATTTCTTGTCCTATGGTTATGAAAAATAAAATCTTAATAATTGTTCCTGCCTATAACGAGGAAGAAAGCATCTTAGAAGTGATTAAGGAAACAAGAAATTATTTTCCCGAAGGAGATATTTTGGTAATTGATGATGGTTCAAAAGATAGAACAAAAGAAATGGTAAAGGATAAAGTTAATTTTCTAATAACTTTACCTTTCCATTTAGGACTGGGGGTTGCCTTACAGACAGGTTACATTTTTGCTAAAAAACATAGTTACGATTTTGTAGTCCACTTTGATGCCGATGGTCAACATATCGCTGAGGAGATTCCTAAACTCCTCAAGCCATTAAGAAGTGGAGAATGTGATTTATCCTTAGGTTCAAGGTGTTTAGATAACAATTATAAATTTTCTTTTCTCAGAAGATTTCTCTCCCGAAGTATCTCCCGCGTTCTTTCGCTTTATCTTAAAGAACCCATTAAAGACCCTACATCAGGATTTCGCGCCATGAATAAAAAGGTGATTTCTCTTTTTACTCAATTTTATCCTTATGATTATCCTGAGATAGAGGAACTGCTTCTTCTGACCAAGAATGGTCTGAAGATAAAAGAGGTTCCTATAAGGATGCGCCTCCGACTTAAGGGAAGGTCAAGTATAAACTTTCGGAACTTTATTTTTTATATGTTCAAAGTGTTTATAGTTCTTTTACTGGATTTATTTTGGCTGATGAAACTGAATAAGTTAAAATATGAAAATACTTTTAATTCAACCTCCGCTATCAGGAAACCTTGAGTCAATTACCGAAAGTGTAGTTGAACCCCTAGGATTAGCCTATATTGCTGGAGTTTTGGAAGAAGAAGGTTATTCTGTAAAGATATTAGATTGCCATGCTGAGGGAATAGATGAATTGGAATATCTGGGAAATGCGATTTATAGGAGAGGTATAAGTGAAGAAAAGATAAAAGAGTATCTCTATAGACTAAAACCAGATATTGTGGGAATATCCTGCATGTTTTCAGCCTATGCTTACGATAGTCTCCGTGTAGCAGAACTTGTAAAAGAATGCCTTCCGGATACCCTGATTGTCTTAGGCGGAGTTGGTTGTTCTGCAAATTCCGAATACTTGCTTAAGCATTCCTGTGCGGATGTTGCGGTTATTGGGGAAGGAGAAATAACCTTCTTAGAAATTGTAAAAAATTTAGAAAAAAAATATCCAATAAAAAATATTCTTGGGACAGCAATTAAGTTAAATGGCAAAATAATTAAAAATATTTCTCGTCCCCTCATAGAGGATCTGGATATTTTACCTTTTCCAGCAAGACATCTACTACCCATGGAAAAGTACTTTGAAATCCAGAAAAGGGGAAAAGGAACCTATAAATATTATCTAAGAAATCCTCTCTCCCACATAATTACCAGCAGAGGTTGTCCATTTAATTGTAGTTTTTGTGCAGTATCCACTATTTGGGGAAGGAGTTATCGTATACGTAGTCCTGAACAGGTGATTTTAGAAATTGAAGATTTAGTTAGAAATTACAAGATTAAGGAGTTAGCTTTCTGGGATGACAATATAAGTTTGGATAAAGAAAGATTCATTAAATTATGCCATCTCCTCAAAAAGGAAAAACTTAATCTTACTTGGCAGACACCCAATGGAATAGCCTTCTGGAATCTTGACCCGCCTTTACTTAAATTAATGAAGGAATCGGGTTACTATCGGGCAACTTTTGCCATAGAGAGCGGTTCAAGCCAGACTCTGGCAAAATATGTAGACAAACCCATAGATTTTAAAAAAGCAAAAGAGCTAATAAGGGTTTGTAATCGCTTAGGAATCTGGACCTATGGGGTATTTATCATCGGTTTCCCGGATGAAAAATTGAGCCAGATAAAAGAGACTGCCTACCTGATAAGGAGTTTAGGTTTTGACTTTGTAGCGATATTTATTGCCCAGCCTTATGTGGGAACAAGGCTTTTTAATGTTTTCCAAGAAATGGGTTTAATTAGTGATTTCAATTATCCTCAAGGAAGTTCCATGGTTTACTCTAAATTCAATACACTCTATTTTATTCCTAAACAATTATGGAAAATTCAGCAAAAGATTTACCTTCATTTTTTATTTTATAAAATTCTAACTTTTTTCAAGATTAGTTCTCTTCTATATTTATATAAAAAAATAAACAATTGGGAAAAATTTAGATATTTTTTGAGATTGGTGGGAAATATAATTGGACAACGCTGGTTTGGACATAGAGTATAAAGATATGCGAAAAAAGATTCTCTTTCTAAATCCTCCTTTACTTTCTTCCCAGGGTCTTTTCAATCGTCCGATAAGATTTCCTACCTTTAGTTATGCTACCTATACAATTCATCCTCCATTATTTCTTGCCTATGCTTGTTCTTATCTAAGAAGTCAGGGATTTTCTGTAGATTTAATTGATGCTATTGCGGGAGGTAATAGTTTAAAAGAAGTTTTAGAAATAGCCAAAAATAAGGGATTTGAAAGTGTAGTTATAGAGACTTCCACCCCTTCTTTTTATAATGACTTAGAAGTAGCAAAAAGAATAAAAGAAACAGGAGTAAAAAAGATTATTTTTGTGGGAACGCATGTTTCCTGTTTGCCTGAAGAAGCTTTAAAATATCCCTGGGTTGATGCGGTAATAAGGGGAGAATACGAAATTTCTTTATATGAGTATCTAAAAACCGATAATCCTGATACGAAGGGAATAGGATTAAGGACTACCGAAGGAAAAATCAAAATAAATCCTTCAAGGGACGCTATAGAAGATTTGGACATTCTTCCTTATCCAGCCAGAGACCTTTTAAGAAAATATAAATATTTTGACCCTATTCTAAGGAATCCCTTTACTTTTGTTTTAGCAGGAAGGGGATGCCCCTACCGATGTATTTTTTGTAACTGGCCTCAAGTGCTTACGGGAAGAAAATATCGTAAAAGAAATCCTCAGAAGGTAGGGGAAGAATTAGAATATATAAAAAATAATTTTTATTTTAAAAGTATTTTATTTAATGACGACACTTTAACTGTAGACAGAAACAATGTGTATAATATTTGCAGAGAAATTATAAAAAGAAATCTAAAGCTGAATTGGGCCTGTTATGCAAGAGCAGATTTTGATGACGAAGACACTTTGAGACTAATGCGTAAGGCAGGGTGTTTTCTTCTAAAAGTAGGGGTAGAGAGTGGAGATGAAGAAATACTCAAAAAGGCAAAAAAGCCATATTCCTTAAAAAAAGTAAAAAGAACTTTTTCTCTAATGCGCTCTTTAGGTTTTCATATCCATGCGACATTTGTTTTTGGTTTACCGGGAGAAAACCAAGAAACAATTAAAAAAACCATACATTTAGCAAAAGAATTAAAACCCTCTACAGTGCAATTCAGTATGGCAATCCCCTATCCCGGGACAGAGTTTTTTAATTTTCTCAAGAAAAATTCTTTTCTGCATACAGAAAACTGGCAGGATTATATGCCTTTAAGAAGAATATTTGATTATCCCGATTTAAGTAGCGAGGATTTGAGAAAAGCAGTAAAATGTGCTTATCAAAGTTATTATTTTCGTCCGCAATTACTATGTTTTGCTTTGAAGCGATTAATTTGTTATCCTAAAGACTTTGTTTATAATTTGAAGCAATTTTTTAAATTACTATTTACAAATAATGCATAAATTTTATCGCCAACAAAGAATTGAACCCTGCGAAGTCTTATTGCTTGAGCCACCTGCTCCGCATAAGAAAGGAGTGGTTAGAATCTTAGGAAGTATTGGCACCTATAAAACTTCTATGGCTTGGCCACCATTGGATTTAATGATTATTGACGGATTGCTGAGTAAAGAAAAAATTAAAAGTTTTATTTACGATGCAAACGGAACCAATGGAACATGGAGAGATGTAGAAGAAATAGCCAAACTTACTAAGCCATATTTAGCAATCTTTACCACCTCCACCACCACAATTTTACATGATTTAAATACAGCAAGGATAATTAAGAGAGTATCTCCCTCTACGATAACTGCAGCCATTGGAACCCATACTGTAGCCTTACCCGAAGAAACTTTGAGGAATGCTCCTGATTTAGATAGCGTAATTATAGATGAGCCGGAGATGATTATCTTAGATTTAATCAGGAATGATTTCTCTTTCAAAGACACTGCGGGAATTTGCTACCGTAGGGACGGAAATTTATATAAAAATCCTGCTCAGGAAAAACTAAAAGATCTGGATTTTTTAGGCTTTCCTTCCCACCATAAGCTTCCTCGCAGTATCTATCACGACCCATTAACCGAGCATCTTCCGATGACCATTACCTATGGGAGTAGGGGATGTATCAATTCCTGTATCTATTGTTGCTCAAAATTTTATCAACCTTTAAGGTTAAGGAGTGTGGAGAAAATTATAGAAGAATT
>JAMWCW010000016.1 GCA_023819145.1 Candidatus Omnitrophota bacterium | reverse complement strand
TTTGAATACGAGATAGACTGGGGCGATGGTAAAAGAGAAAGTGATATTTTATCATTTTCTGATAAAAGGAAATCTATTCCAAAACCTTCTATTATAATAGAGAGAAAAGAGGAAAAAGAAGAACCTCTTGAGTTTAGACTTCAACATACATATATCCAAGAGGGAAACTACAATATTAATCTTTTAGTAAGTTCATTTCTTAGAGAAGGCAAATTGGCCTCTGTGCCTTTGGTAATACCGGTTCAGGTAAAGGTAAAGCCTCCCCTTATTGAATTTATTCGCCAGGGAATTCAAGGAGAGGGAGCTAATCAGCAGGAATTTTTTATCAAGACAAAACAGGGAAGTTTAACAATTAAAAAATGGGAGCTTGATTTTGGCAATGGAGAAAAGAGGGATGGGGTGGGGGAAATAGAAAAAAGTTTTGTGGCTAATTATTCACCAAATAGAGGTAAAGAAGATAAATACAGAGCGGTCTTTAGTGTGACTACCACAGATGATAAGATTTATACCAAGGAACTTTTGTTTAGAGTAACAGGAGTTTCTTCTGCAGAAGGAGTTCCTTCAGTAATAGATACTTCAGGAACAACGCTGAAACCTGTTTCTCCAACTGGTCCAGCAGGCTTGCTTCAGCAAGAGGGTATCCAACCGCAAAAAGCAGAACAGATAGATTTAGCCATTGAGAAAATAAATCTTGCTTCAGAGCTCTTTTTAGGAGAAAAGACATCCATAGGTATAGAGGTTAAAAATAATTCTTCATCTGGTGTAGAAAACATTCTTGTTAAATTAAAAAGCGATGACGGATTTGAAGAGCCAAAAGAAATTAATATAAAGCCTCAGAGCACACAAATTATAGAATTCTTATGGACACCTCAAAAGTTAGGTAAACAAAAAATCACTGCCTCTTTAGATTATCGAGATTATAATTTTAAAAATAATGTATTGATTCAATATGCCGAAGTAAAACAAAAAGAGACAAAATCTGTTGAGGAGAGAAAAGAGGACGAACTCTTAGATCTATCTCTGGAGCGGATAGAGACACCACAAAATATTTTTGTAAATGAAAGAACAGAAATCGTTGTCTATTTAAGGAATAATTCCAAAGAAGCCATAAAAGATTGTTTGGTGTTTTTTGAAACCGAAGACGGCTTCAAAGATAAAAGACCTATTTCTTTAGGTCCGAATAAACTGGAGAAAGTCATTTTCGCCTGGAATCCTAAACAACTTGGCAAACAGAAAACTACTACCTTTATAGAATATAAAGATGACTCTAACCCTAAGAACAATCAACTAACTCAAAGAATAGAAGTAAAATCAAAAGAACAAGAGGAGGAAAAACCTACTCTCAAAATAATCCGGATAATCTTAGAAGGAGAAAGACAGGAAACTTTACCTATAGGTTTACCGTTAGCATTAATCTTAGAGATAGATTCTTCAGCTGAGATTGACTTTAAAGAACCTATAGAAGTAAATATATCCCTAAAAGGGAAAGAATTCCAAGAGAATTTTAGAGAAAAGATAACCCAACTACGAAAAGGGAGAAACAAAATCCGCTTTGAACTTTTAGATGAACTTAAACCTGATAAATACATCCTTCGCCTGGAACTTTCCCATCCCGAATACAAAATCCGCATAAAAGAAGAGAAGAATTTTGTGGTTGTTGAGGAGGAAAGGTAAAATTTAGCATTGAATATAACCCCGCACAGTTTTTTGCAGGAAACAAATTTAAAGTTAATGTTAAAACCAAGGCAGTTGAGTTCCAAAAAGGCGGTGGGTCTACTTTAACCTATTTTTATACATCTCTATCGGAAATTCCTTTCCTTAAAAATTTCTTGTTTCTGATCCCCTTTTATAGTAATATGATGATAGTTGTCTTGTACTAATAATCTTGGTTCGGTTGACATATAGATTAATTCCTTCTACTTTTAACCGAAGAAAAGGAGAAAAATTTCTCCATAAGTTTAGCACAGGCATTAATGATGGGAATTAAATTTTTATATTTATGTATTTTTATATTCTTTTTGATAAGTATTATCTCTTTTCTCGGTTTCAGGCGTTCGCCAAGGATTTTTACTAAAATATTTTCTTTTGTTAAAGGTTTTGTTTTTCTTTTTCTCTCCTTGGGAATACTTTGGATAGCCATTAACTTAAGAACATATAATTTGTTTTATAGAGAGAAGCTAATTGCGGAGATCGTTTGTAAGAAGACAGGAAGTGAAGAAATGGAGTTATTTTTAAAACTACTGGATAATACAGGTGAAAAAAGATTTGTTTTAAGAGGAGACCAATGGATGATTGGTGGAGATATTCTGCGCTGGAAGAGGTCCATTTATTTATTGGGTTTAACAAACTTCTATAAGCTTACCCGTTTAAGCAGTAGGTACTTAAAAGCAGATAGGGAGAGTTTTGCTACCCACTTTGAAATAAATGGGGGGACTGATAAACTCTGGATATTTCTTTACCGCTATCAGCGTTATCTTCCTTTTGTAGAAGCGGTATACGGCAACTGCGTATATACTTTTCCCAAAGAGAAAACTTTATTTAAACTCTATGTAACTAATTCGGGATTTTCTCTCAAAGAAGAAAGTGCTCCTTAATTTAGAAATTATTTTTTTGATAAAAAGAACTTGACAATTTTATTTATAATGGTATATCTAATAAAAATAATAAAATGCAGAGATTAAATAGTTGTCAAAAGAGTATTAAGATGAGAAAAGACGGTTTTCTATCTTTTCATCTCCTTAGTGATTTTAAATCGCCGGTATTTGTTGAGGACCCCCTTAGAATTAAAAAGATACTCTGGGAAGCAGCAAAGGTTGCCAATAACACTCCTTTAAAAGTAACCGTGCATAAGTTTCCCCGTCAGGGGATAACGGGTGTGGTTATTTTAGCAGAATCTCACATTGCCATCCATACCTGGCCAGAGCACGGATATCTGGCGATAGATATTTTTACTTGTGGTAAAAATACCCGCCCCTATGCCGCTTTGGATTATCTCAAGAAAGTTTTCTCACCTAAAGAAATGAAAATCAAACTGATAAAGAGAGGTTGAGTAAAAAGTTTATGCAGAAGTTTTCTTTTGATAAAAAGAAGTGGTTTTTAGAGACCCCTTTTCCGGGTGTAAGAAGATGTAAAAGAGACCTTTTCTTTGTACAGAAGGAGATTCTTAGAAAAAGGACAAAGTTTCAGGAAGTTTTTATCTTTTCTACTCCCGGCTTCGGTAAGATGCTTGCCCTTGATGGAATAATTCAATTTTCTCAGATGGATGAAGCCATATATCACGAAACGATTGTGCATACAACACTGCTTACCCATCCTTCTCCAGAAAGGATTCTTATTATCGGCGGAGGCGATGGAGGGGTGTTGCGCGAAGTTTGTCGGTATAAAGTATTGAAAGATATTCATATGGTAGAGATAGATAGAGAGATTCCTTCTTTGTGCCAGAAGTACCTTCCTTTTGTTTCAAAAGGAGCGTTTAAGGATAAGAGAGTTAATTTGTTTTATGAAGACGGTGCAGGATTTATAAGAAAACGGCGTATGGCTTATGATGTAGTTATTGTAGATTCTACAGACCCGGTGGGTCCGGGAAAAGTCCTCTTTGAATTTGCTTTTTATCGAGAGGTGCACAGGGCTTTAGATAAAGATGGGGTGGCAATTTTTCAGGCGGGTCCTTTTTTAGATTTAAAAAATATTATAAGCGATTCCGTAAAGAGCCTAAAGACGCTCTTTAAATATGTAGCGCTTTTGAGGTTACCGATGCCTTCTTATAGTTGTGGATGTGAATACTGTTTTATCCTTGCATCAAAAAAATATAATCTTTTAAAGATTAGTCAAGAGACACTTTCCTCAAGATGTAAATCACGCATAAATAATTTTTCCTCTTTAAAGTATTACAACCCCGCCGTTCATCTTGCCAGCTTAGTCATCCCTTCTTTCTGGAAGTTATAGGAAAAAGCAATGGCAGAGAGAAATTCCATTTTAATCTTAGGTGAGGGAAGGATTGCTCGGGCAGTCTTTTATTATCTTAAAGATTTATCTTCTATTAAGAGGACAGATTCTTTTTCTTCCATTTCCAGGAGAGAGATTAAGGATTTTTCGTTAATTGTCTCCTGTCTTCCAGGCAAAGAGGCTCCTTTGGGATTAGAACTTGCTTTAAGGTACAGAAAAAATCTCTTAGACATCTCCGACCTGGATCCGCCGTTCTATATAAGAAAGATAAAAGAAATAGAAAAAGCAAAAATTTTGGTTATCCCCGGATGCGGCTTTTGTCCTGGTTTGGTAAATTTTGTTATTGGCAGAGAAATCCTTTTTAACCAAAAAATTGATGGGGTGCTTATAAAGGCGGGTTCACTTTCCCGAAAGAAATTATTTTTTCCTTTTTTGTGGTGTTTAGAGGATTTAGTTCAGGAGCATAGGCTCTCTTCTTGGCAGATAATCTCTGGCAAAAAAAGGAAACTTTCTCCATTCGCCGGATACAAAAAGGAAAAAATCTTAGGGATAGAAACAGAAACATACTTCTCGGTAAGCGGTTTTGAGAATTTGTTTAAGGAGAAGAGATTTATCAATTTTCATTTTCGGGTAATTAGACCCCAAGGTTTTATGGTTTTTTTTAATTTTTTAGAAAATTATAATTTTTTTCACAAGATGCATTTTGAATACACCAGGCAAATTTTAGAAGGAGTTAAAAGCGATAATTATACCCTTGCTTTCATTGATTTTTTGAAGGGAGATAGAAAAATTATCTCTTGGATAATGCGTTCTTTTAGTAAAAAAGAGGAGAAAATTAACTCCATGCAGAAGATTACCGCGATAGTTCCCGTAGCTTTGTTAAAGGTTTTGTTCTTGAATAAGTTTTCACCTTGTGGGCTCTTGTTTATGGAAAGATTGGGAGAAAATCAGCAGATATTCAAACAGATTTTAGAAGAGATAGAAAAAATAGGGATTATCTTAAAGAGAAAAGAGGTCTAAATTTATGTTGCGCCATTCTTACATTACCAGAAAAGCAGAGGTTCGTAAGTCAGGCATCTCAGGAAAAGGTGTATTTGCTAAGGAGTTAATTAAAGAGGGAGAGATAATTGCTGTCTGGGGAGGGGATATTGTTACCGAAGAAGAACTGGCGGGGCTTTCTAAAAAGAATTTTAGAGATATTTATCACTATGCCACACAGATTGCTGACGGTTTTTATCTTGTTTCTGACCGCAAGGGGAGGGTACTCGAAGACGATGATTACTTCAATCACAGTTGTGAACCAAATGCGGGGATAAAAGGGCATTTAATCATGATGGCCATGAAGGAGATAAAACCAGGGGAAGAGATCACTTACGACTATGCCATGACCGATGCTGGTTTACGGTACCGTTTTAGGTGCCGCTGTGGCAGGAGAAATTGTCGGGGCATAATTACTTCCCAAGATTGGAAAAAACAGCATTTGCAGAAAAAATATCGGAATTTTTTTTCTTGGTTTGTGCAGGAGAAAATAAAAAAAATTAGAAGGAGGTAAAATGAGTGCAATTACTTTAGCGATTCTTACCGCTTTCATCTGGGGCATAGTGCCCATTTTAGAGAAGCTGGGGTTAAAAGAAATTCCACCTTTATTAGGGCTTTTCTTTAGATGTTTAGGGGTGGTAGTGGGTCTATTTGTTCTGGGAGGATTTCTCTGGCAAGAGAGTATGATGAAATCAGTAAATTCCGCACTAGGTAGATCTTCTCAGGTGCCGATTTTTTTTGGTTACGCGATAAATATAAGGCAGATATTTCTGCTTTTAGTAAGTGGGTTATTAGCCAGTGTCGTGGGACAGATATTTTTCTATCTCAGTTTACAGAAGGGTGAGGTTTCTCGGATTGTGCCTATTGCTGGTAGTTATCCTCTGATTTCTTTTCTGTTAGGGATTGTCCTTTTAGGCGAATCACTCAGCTTGGTAAAGGTTGTGGCCATCATTTTCATCACCTTGGGTATCTGGTTACTACGTTTTTAAGGGGCAATTTTTTATGGACTATTTTTCGGTGGTAAAAGAGGTAGTTTTGCACGCCGGTAAAGTTCACAGGAAATATTTTCAAAGAAATTTTACCGTAAAGGCTAAAGGAAAATCCTATGACCTGCTTACCATTGCGGATACTGAAGCGGAGGAAGTAATGGTTTCTTTTATAAGGAAACATTTCCCCAAGCATAACTTTTTGTGTGAAGAGAATATCTATCGGAAAAATAATTCTGAATTTACTTGGGTAATTGACCCTCTTGATGGCACAAACAATTTTGCCTCTGGCCTTCCAATTTTCTGTGCCTCGGCGGCATTGGTATACAGAAATGAAATTCTTGTTTCGGCAGTTTATGATACAACCCGTGATGAGCTTTTCTCGGCTCAGAAGGGCGAAGGCGCCTGGTTGAATAAGAAAAGAATTTATGTGAATAAGGCAAAAGAACTAAAAGAAGCATTATTGATTACCGGCTTTTATTATAGCCGGGGTAAAGAAATGGTAGAAACCTTGGAAACAATTAAAAGATTCCATTTTGCTAAGATTATTGGCATAAGACGGCTGGGTGCAGCCGCTTTAGATTTATGTTATGTAGCCAGTGGAAGAGCAGCGGGTTTTTGGGAGTTTGAGTTAAATCCCTGGGATTATATGGGAGGGAAATTAATTGTTGAGGAAGCAGGGGGGAGAGTGACAGGAAAATATGGGGAAGACATTCCTTTGAAGAAGAAATATTTTGTTGTTGCCTCCAATGGCCTGATCCATCAGACAATACTTGCAATAATTAATAAGGATTAGTTTTTTGTTTCTATTTGTAATAAATATATGCTACAATTATTGTCTCTAAATAGAGAAAGGAGGGGAAATGGGAGAAAAGCTGAATCATGAAGAATTTATAAGAAAGGCAATTGTTACCTTACGTCGGCCGGGTTACCGCGGGATTCATTCTGTATATGCGGGATTTAATGAAGCTTTTAGAAAATATTTCCCCGGAGACGACCCGGTTAAAGTAACAAATCAGTTGGCAAAGGAAGGAAAGATTGTAGTAAGGCCAGTAAAGGGCGGAGTGATGCTTTATCTTCCGGAAGATATCACCGGAGGACGGGTAAGCGGTGATGAAGCTTTGAAAAAGATGGGACTGGAATAAAAAGGGGGAAGGAGGATTTTTCATGTCCGAAATCAAGTTAATACCTCGGGAAGGGGATGCTGAGGTATTTTCCTTACTGGAGAAGCGGGGATTGATCAGGTTGCTTCGACCTCCAAAAATGAAGAATAGACGTCAGAAAACCGGTTGCTTCATAGATAAAATTTATACTACTTCACCCCGTTTTGGCACCCATAAACTTATTTGTGTTACCCTCAATACCCAAGAAGTGAAACTTAATTCCCACCCCGACAATGAAGAATTTATACTTATCAACCCCGACCATTATGTATTTAAACCTCTCTATCTTATTCTTGCCCTACACAAAAATAAGATTCTGGAGAAGAAAATAAAAGATAAGAAATTAAGCAGTAAAGATTTTATTGTCTTGAGACTAAAATATAATTGCCCCCAGACAAGTATTTTTACTCTACTTAAAGATACGGTTCATTGTGAAGTTACCTTAGATGGAGAAGGAAGACCACCCATTTTTTTTGTCGCTGAACCCAGCAGACTCACTGCTTGTTACCTGAATTTAGACGGTTATAAATTAATCCTGGAAAATTTTCCAAAAGGAGGGGAGAAAAGTGTCGGAAGAAAAAATAATGCTTAGTTTCCGCGATATTCCTGATGCTTGGTATAATGTTTTGCCGGATTTGCCTGAGCAACTTCCCTTACCCATAAATCCCCGCACCGGCAAGCCTCTAACCCCCCAAGACCTTTCTCCGGTTTTTCCGATGGGGTTGATAATGCAAGAGGTTTCTTCGGAGAAATGGATAGAAATTCCTTCAGAGGTGCTTGAGGTGTATAAGATTTGGCGACCAACTCCTCTCCAGCGTGCGGGGAGGTTAGAAAAAGCTTTGCGCACCAGAACAAGAATATATTTTAAGAATGAAAGTCTCAGTCCGCCAGGAAGTCATAAACCGAACACCGCCGTAGCGCAGGCCTATTACAATAAAAAAGAGGGGATAAAGAGATTGTGCACCGAGACGGGAGCAGGTCAATGGGGAAGCGCTCTAGCCTTTGCCTGTAAGCTCTTTGGTTTGCAGTGCACTGTTTATATGGTGAAAATAAGTTACTATCAGAAACCTTATCGTAAATCACTGATGCATATTTGGGGTGCAGAGGTTCATCCCTCTCCCACTAACCTTACAGCTTCAGGAAGAAGTATTCTGGAAAAAGAGCCTGATTCTCCAGGAAGTTTAGGCATTGCTATTTCCGAAGCGGTGGAGGATGCGGTTAAAAATAAAGATGCCCGGTATTCTTTAGGCAGTGTTTTAAATCACGTGCTTTTGCATCAAACGATTGTGGGACTGGAGACGAAGAAGCAGTTAAATTTAATCGGAGAAAAACCCGCTGTTTTAGTGGGATGCGTGGGAGGAGGGAGTAATTTCGGAGGATTTTGTCTTCCCTTTGTTCCCGATAAATTAAAAGGAGAAACTATCCGCATGATTGCTGTAGAACCCACTGCTTGTCCCAGTTTGACCAAGGGGCTTTATGCCTATGATTTTGGAGATACCGCAGAACTCACTCCCTTATTAAAAATGTATACCTTAGGGCATGGTTTTATTCCGCCGGGAATTCATGCCGGAGGGTTACGCTATCATGGCATGGCACCGGTCATTTCTCTCTTGGTAAAGAAGGGAATTGTGGAAGCAATGGCTTATTCTCAAAAAGGGGTATTTGAAGCAGGGATGTTGTTTGCTTCTACAGAGGGGCTACTTCCGGCTCCCGAAACCGCCCATGCCATAAAATGCGTTGTTGATGAAGCGAAGAAGAATGAAGATAAATGCATTGTCTTTAATTACAGTGGTCATGGGTTTTTTGACCTCTCCGCTTATGACAATTATTTAGAAGGAAAACTTCAGGACTATGCTTATCCCGAGGAAAAAATAAAAGAAGCTTTGGGAAAGCTTCCCAAGGTAACAGCGTGAACATGAGAATAGGAAATTGTGATTTTGAAATAGTCCAGACAGATATTACTGTGCTGGAGGTGGATGCAATCGTAAATGCGGCCAATAACCAGTTAATTATGGGCGGAGGAGTAGCGGGAGCAATCAAGAAAAAAGGGGGTAAAATTATTGAAGAAGAGGCAATGCTTAAAGGACCGATTAAAATAGGAGAGGCGGTTTATACCTCAGGGGGAAATTTACTTGCACGATTTGTTATTCATAGCGCGACAATGGGTATGGACTTCGAGACCAGCGAGCAGAAGATTCGTCTTGCTTGCCAAAATGCTTTGAAATTGGCAGAAGAATTGGGTGTAAAATCCATTGCTTTTCCTGCTTTGGGCTGTGGTGTGGGTGGTTTTCCCTATGAGGATGCAGCGAAAGTTATGACCCAGGTAGTTTTTAAGCATCTTAGGGAGGGAGATTCAGGAATTGAAAAAATAATTTTTTGTTTGTACGAGAAGAAGGGGTATGAAATTTTTAAGAAAGTTGCTCAAGATACGATAGATAATTTAGAGCGAAAATTTAGAAACAGTCCACTGGTAACCGTGGATGTGATTATTGAAATGGATGAGGGCGTGGTTTTAGTAAAAAGAAAAAATCCTCCCTTTGGCTGGGCTTTGCCCGGAGGATTTGTGGATTATGGAGAAAGTCTTGAAGAAGCGGTGGCACGGGAGGCAAAAGAAGAAACCGGACTTAGTTTAGAAAACTTGATTCAATTTCACACCTATTCTCAACCCGACCGCGACCCCCGTTTTCATACTATTTCTACGGTTTATATTGCCCAAGCAAAAGGAAATCCTCAGGCAGATAGCGACGCTTCTTTAGTCAAGATTTTTAGCCTTAAGGAACTCGATAAGGTGGAATTTGCCTTTGACCATAAAAAGATTATCAGGGACTATCTAGAAAAGTATAAAAAAGCTTCGGAAACATCAAGATAAGATAATCGCTGATTGACAGAAGTTATTTTTTATGTTAGAGTATAAAAGATAAATTTTATGAGAGGGTTCTTTCGCAAAATGAATGGAAGTAATAGAAGTAATATATGAGAAAGGAGGTTAAGTTAATGCATAGCAAAGAAGATGAGGAGCTTAGTGAAGAATTATACAAACTGGAAAAACTTTTAAGAAAAACAGTTTTTAATTCCCGTGAGTTCAAAGAATTGAAGAAAAAAATAGCGATAAAGGGTTTAGAGATGCAGGTTTTTTTGATGGTTATGGCAAAAGAAAAATCAATCAAAGAAAATATCGCTAAAAAAGGAAGGAGCGTGTTTTTAAAATTATCGCCTAAAGATAAGGAGTTTCTGAAAAAACATGGCATAAGGTGGTAAAAAGGAGGTTAAAATGATTGCAAAAGTTAATCCTGATTTATGCATAGGTTGTGAACTTTGTGTCCAAACCTGTCCCGATGTTTTTACAATGGCGCAAGACAAGGCAAGAGTGAAGATAAATCCTATTCCCAAAAATGTAGAAGATAGCTGTCGTCAGGCAAAAGAAGATTGCCCGGTAGATGCAATTAGCGTAGAGGATTAGTTATGGGGATTCCGAGAAAGATTAAAACACGGCGTTGGCGAAAGAGACGTTCAGGTAAACCGCATCGTCAGAAGAAAAATTAGCTGCTTAGGTATTGTATGGGACCCAGAAGGATACCCCGGAAAGAAAAAGGATATCTGAGGTATGAATCGATACTGGAAGTTACCTCATGGTGGGGCCTTTTGCTTATTTCCTGGTTCATCAAATGGTTCTATAGTGATACCCGGGAACTGCCTTTTCTCTATCTGATTGTCCTTAGCATGGTGATGTGTAGTCTGCTTTTTTTTCGCCTCTTCCCACCCCATGTTCCTCAAGAGAGAAAGATTTATTTCTGGGCAATTACTTTCACTGTTTCTGTTCTTGTCTTTGAGCATTTTACCGGTGGCGCAGAAAGTCCTTTCTGGTTTCTCTATTTTTTACCTTTAATTGTTTCCACTTTTGCTTTTAAAAGTCCTTCTGTTTTTCTTTCGTTACTTTTTATCACTTATTTTCTTATCGCTTTAGATGCTCTTTTAGTAAATGAGGAACTAAATCTTCCGATTATAAAAAATTGTTTCATAAAATTCATCGGTCTGGGTTTTGTAAGTTTCTTTACCTATCTTCTTAACAAGGGAGCGGTGAAAATAAAAACAGAACTAATGTCTGCTTATGAATCCTTAAGGGATAAACAGAATGAAATAGAGAGAATTAACACTGAACTAAAAACGCAGAAAGAAACTCTCTTAGATACTACCAAAGAATTACAGAGAGCAAATGAGTATCTTAAACGCCTTTCTAAAATAAAGAGTGATTTTGTCTCTATCGTTTCCCATGAACTCCGCACCCCTTTGACCTCAATCAGAGAAAGCATTTCCCTCATTTTGGATGGAGAAGCGGGAGAAATCAATTCTGAGCAGATGAAGTTCTTAAGGATTGCGGAAAAGAATGTTGAACGGCTTAACAGTTTGATAAACGATATTCTTGATTTTTCCAAGCTGGAATCGGGAGGAACAAGTGTAAATCCGCGTCGGGTTAATATTAATACGGTTGTTACTGGTGTCTATGAAGCGATGTATCCTGCTGTTCAGGAAAAGGCGATAGAGATAAAAATGGAACTGAGCAGAGATTTATCGGAGGTTTGGGTGGATTCAGAAAAAATAAGCCAGGTAATTACCAATATTCTAAGTAACGCCATAAAATTTTCTCCGGTGGGAGGGACAATCTGGATAAGAACAAGAATGCTCATCATAGAAAACAAGGAGCAGATAGAGGTTTCTATAAGAGATAGCGGGCCGGGGATTGCTTCCGAGGATATGCCCAAATTATTTACTCCCTTCTCTCAGCTGGAGACACCGCTTACTCGAAAAAGCAGAGGAACAGGTTTGGGGTTGGCTATTTCTAAGGATATTATTGAACTACATGGAGGAACTGTAGGTGTGGAATCTGAGGTGGGTAAAGGAAGCGAGTTTTATTTTCGCATTCCGGTCTATAGAAAAGATATAGAATTAAACTTTATCCTTGATGAAGAAATAAATAAGCACAAAACCCATCAAATAAGTTTCTCGCTCATCCTCATTAGACCCCGGAAGTATGAAGAATTGAGAAAGAATTTGTTTGATAAAGAGTGGGAGGAACTGAACAGAAGAGTGGATGAAATAGTCAAACGCACTGTGCGCGGACCAAAGGATAGAATTTCCCATTATCGGGAGGGAGAATTTTTAGCGATAATTGCCGAAACAAATAGGCAAGGGGCGTTTAAGATTGTAGAGCGTATAAAAGAGGCGATAGAGAAAGACGAGGTAATAAACAGAATTTCTTTCCTTGACTTAGACTTTGGTGTAGCAGTTTACCCCGAAGAGGCGGACAAGAAAGAGCTACTTATTTCAAAGGCAGAGGAGGAACTTCTGAATAGAACTTTGGTAAATAAGGAGGGATAGGATGGAGAAGAAGGTTCTGGTTGTTGACGATGAAGAAGATATTCGGGAGATAATTAAAAGCAGACTCATCTCTCAAGGGTACAACGTGCTCACTGCCGAAGACGGTATGGTAGCGCTTTCCATTGCCCGAAGGGAAAAACCCGACCTGATTATTTTGGATATCATGATGCCCAATATGGATGGTTATACTACTTTAAAAGAGTTACGCAAAGATAGAATTATAGGGCAGACACCGGTGATTATCCTTTCGGTTAAAGAGAAAGATAAGATGGAGGACATTTTTTATTTTCAGAATATTTCCGATTACATTGAGAAACCTTTTGAGAGTGAAGAGTTAATCGCAAAGATAAAGAAAGTTTTGGGAGAGAAGTGATGCAAGATAAGAAAATTCTGGTGATTGATGACGAGCCAGATATTTTAAAGATTCTTAAATTTAGATTGGAGAAGGCAGGATACGAAGTTTTAACTGCCTTAGATGGAATAAAGGGTTTGGAATTAGCAGTGCGTGACAAACCCGATTTGGTTATTCTGGATATTATGATGCCTGGTGGAGATGGCTATGCACTCTGCGAAAAATTAAGAACCATCTCCGGCACAGTAGGAATACCGGTAATTTTTCTTTCTGCCAAGGCAGAGCCGAAGGATATTGCTAAAGGATACGAAAGCGGAGCGGTATACTATCTTACCAAACCTTACGATGCCGAAGTTTTGTTAGAGATGGTAAAGAGAGCCTTGGAGAATCCTCTGGGGCTGGGCAAGGAGAGAGAGAAGTTCTTGAAAAAAATACTGGTTTTTACCCAGGACGCAATTTTTATAGAATCTATTCAGAAAAATTTTCTAAATTTAACTGAACCGCTATTTGTAAAAAGTATTGAAGATTTTGAAAATTTACCCAATCTGGAAATTTTTGATGTTGTAGTCGTTGACCTTGAGATGAGAGGAATTGATTTCAAAAAACTTCTTAAAGAGAATCAGGTGCGATTTAGGCAAGGGGTGCGCTTTGTTCTAATTGCTGACCCTTATCTAAGCGGTGTAGAAGATATTAAGTCTGTAATTTCCTCTCCCTGCGCATACTTGCGTCGGCCTTTTGAAATAGAAGAAATTGTCTTTAACCTGCGTTCTTAAAAAAAGGAGGTGTTTTATGGGAAGTGATTTCAATGTTCTGGTAGCATCTTTGAGGGCGGTAATGCAGTTTTTAGGAGCACTTATTCTTATCTCTGGACTGATGTTGTGTTTTGCGCCGGGGCTAATTAAGAAATTGAACGATTTAGGAAAACGCCTGCTCTTTAACGATGAAGGGGTTTTAAAACACAATTTAAAGATTGGCATCTTATTCATTGTGCTGGGCATAATCATTCTCTATATCAACATCTGTTTTGCTCCTAGATGAAATGATTCAAACCAATCCGTTTACTCCCCAGTCAGGACTGGAGCCAAAGTTTTTTAGTGGCAGAGAAAGTGCTTTGGGAGAATTTTTGATTCTGATGGAACAAGCTAAAGATAATAGAGCAGAGCACTTTCTTGTCTTAGGGGAGTGGGGAGTGGGGAAAACTTCTCTTTTAAAGCAGTTCAAAAAGATTGCTCAAAAGCAGGGATTCTGGACATCCTTTTGCGGGATAAATAAGAGTCAAGCCGGCGAAGGATTAATTCCTCAGCTGAGTTTGATTATAGAAGAAATAATGCTTGGACTTCCCTTAAAGGATGAAGAACTTGTTCTGTTGCGAAAAGAGTTTAAATTAAAAGGAAAAAAGAGCCACTCCTTACAAATAGAATTTGCCAAATTTCTTCTGCGTGTTTGGCAGGAGATAAAATCTCCCCTTGCTTTTGTTTTTCTCGATGATGTTCAGAACTTTCTCCCGCATGTAGAGATTATCGATATTCTGCGTGCGACTTTAAGTCGCGAGGATATGATAGAAAAAACAAAATTTTCTTTTCTCCTCTCTTCCACTCCCCAAGGATGGCAGAATTTTCTGGACAAACACGACCCGGTGGGAAGATTTTTCCGGAGGCGGATTATTATTGAGCCGTTTAATCGCGAAGAGGTTTTTAGATTTATAGAAGGAAGTCTTGAGGGAACAGGTGTTGATTTTACCTCCCCCATAAAAGAAAAAGTTTTCCAGTATACCCAAGGGCATCCTTACGAAGTGCAACTTCTTTCCAGCCATCTTTTTGATTCCCAGTTGAACGGGAAAGTGGATGAGAACTCTTGGGAGGTGGCTTTGCGCAATACCTTGCGCGACTTAGGAAGAGAATATTTTGAAGTGCTTTTTCATAAAGCAAGCGACAGAGAGAAAGAACTGCTTTATATTTTTAGCGAGAAGAATCGCTTTTTAAGTCTTTCCGACCTGCGCTCAATTATGATTTTAGAGAGAAAAGCGAAAAATTTTCCCATCGCCAACATTAAAAATTTTGTTTATCGCTTAGAAGACAAAGGATTGTTAAAAAGAAGAGAAAACACCTTTATGCTTACCGATTCGCTGTTTAGAGAATATATTTTAAAATTTAAACAAGATGAAGAGACCACTCGTGGAGGATAAAAGAATTAAAGAAGGGGAACTGGTGATTTTCTACGACCCGGTTAAAGCAAGGCCTTATCTGCAACGGTTGGTGCGCAACGGTAAGTTTATGACCCACAGAGGAATCATTGAACATAATCAAGTGCTAGATAAAGAAGAGGGAGAAGTAGTCTTCACCAATACCGAAAAAGAATTTTTTGTTTTCCGTCCCACACTTAAGGAGTTTATAAAAAAAATGGCGCGTAAATCCGCAATTATGCATCCCAAAGACTTAGGAATAGTTCTGCTCTGGGCGGATATTTATCCGGGTTTAAAAGTGGTGGAAGCAGGAAGTGGTTCGGGTGCTTTACTACTTACTCTGGCACGAATAGTAGGCGAAGATGGTGAAGTTATTTCTTACGATGTGCGCGAAGACCTCCAGGAAATAGCCAAAAGCAACATAAAAAATTTCTTGGGAGAACTTCCCCAGCTTAAGTTTAAAATCAAAGATATCTATCGGGGCATAGAAGAAGAGGATGTAGATAGGGTAATTTTAGACCTCCCCTGCCCCTGGGAGGCGATAAACACTTTAAAAGAATCTCTCCGGCCGGGTGGAATCGTGCTTGCTTATTTACCCACCATCATTCAATCCGAGAAATTTGTAAAAGCCTTAGAGAGGGAGAAAGAGTTTTTCCTTATTGAAACTTTGGAGTCGATAATAAGGCCCTGGAATATCGATGGTCTTTCTGTTCGTCCCCAGCAGCGTATCATTGGACATACTGGTTTCATTACCACCGCCAGGAAAACAGAAAGGAGGTAGAAGATGGAGTTTATTAAACAAGCCTCCCGGAGAATTTTTGTTTATCGCTTAGCGAAGTGGAGTTTGGTTGCTTTACTTACCTGGCTTTACTTTATTAGTTTCCAGTGGGGAAATTTTTATTTTGCCCTTTTTATGGTTCTACTCTTTGCCTATTGTGTAGCGGGGATAGTAAGTTTAATCCTGCATTTTTTTATCTATACTTTTACCCCACCCCTGGTGCTCAAAGAAGTGCCTGAGATTGTTAAAGAAGGGATTCCTCCCCAGATAAAGGTCGTTTTCTTTAGGCCGATTTTTGCAAAAACTACCTATGAGATGGAGAATCTTCTCTTAAATATGCGCAAGGATATTATTAATACCGCCCAAGAGAATAAAAACAATCTGAAATTTATCGTCATTGATAATACCCGTGACCTTAATGTGCGTGAATGGACGAGAAATGAAATTAAAAAACTCCAGAAGGAATTTGGAGAAAAAACCGTTTTTTATTTCCATCGCAACCATGCCTGCGACTTTTTTAAAAAAGTGGGGATTCTCCATGATGCGCTTATCTTACTCTATGAAGGAAGAACCAGACCCTACAATTATCAGGATAAAATCTGGGAACCCTGGACAAAGGGAACCCGCAATCGCGAAATATCCATCTGGGATGAGATTTTGGGGGATGTGGAGGCATTGGGATTAAAGGGAAAGGTTTCTGATATTTTAGCGGGCAAGAATGTAGAGGTGGATAAAAATGCAATAATTAGCGTGGCTATCGTTTCCGATGCCGACAATTACTGGCCGAAAGGAGAGGTGCGAAAGCTCGTTGCCAAGATTGTTCATCCCCAGAACCAAGATTTTATTATTTGGCAACCCTCAATTGAGCTAACCAATACCCAAGAAGGCCGTTTTATTCAGATGTGTTCGTGGGCACGAAGGATGTACGAGTTTGACCCCGTGGCAAAATGGCGGCTTTTTGTATTCAGTCCTTTCTATGGTAAAGGTGCACTTCAGGTAGAGGGATATGTGAGAGAAATTATCAAAAGCGAATGGCTCCATCCCGGAAAAGCAGCCAGCCACGATTTTCAGGAGGCTTTAAGAGCCTGGACGGTATTGTGTGAAGATGTCTATATTTATGAGAAAAGTTTCTCCAACAAATTGGCAGAATTAATGCGCGTGGTGCAATGGGACTGGGGGGATTTAGAGACGGTGAGGAGATTTTTATTTAAGAAGTTTGAAGCGGGGAAAAAGACCCATCTCTTTGTGCTTTTAAGACGTTTGATTGGCATTCCCGTGTATGAACTCTGGCTGATAGGAATGATTGTTGCTTGGGAATTAAAAAGAAGAGGTATTTCTTTATTGACTCTTGATAAAGCACACATTCTTATTCCTTTATTTGTGGGTATTCCTTTAGTAAGCATCATCATCCCTAAATTTATTGCTCCTTGGGTAGTAAAGAAGAAAGGAAAACTTTATCAAGACCCTGTGGTGGAAATTGATAAGTCTTGGCCGAGGATTATTAAGGAAGGGGTAATTGAGACTTTTGTCTCTAATCTGATTCATAAATTGGACTTAATCTACCGGCCTCCGGCACAGGTGAAGAACTTTCTTGCTCAGGTGAGAAATCGCCCTTTTGTTTGGAAAACTGGAGCGATGGGAGAGTTGGAAACCGCACGGATGAAACTGGGAGATTTTTATCGGGCATTAAAACTTTCTACCTTTATTGGGGTTGTACTATTATTGGCTTGCATTTTTCGCTTCTTTTCAGGTATAATATGTTTTGTGCTTTCGATCTACATTGCCTCTTTTCTTTTAGGGCCGTGGGCAATCTATTTAACCACTAAACCCGTAAAAAGATAGTAGCTAGGGTATAGTAAGAAGGAGGAAGTTAATGAGTGTGAGTTTAGTGAAGGAAAAAGTTTTGTACTGGGCAAAGTTAGAAGTCGTTAAATCTCAACTATTAAGCAAAATAATAGGAATCGGGGTTTTTATTATCTTGACTACCTTAGGAGCCTATATTTACCTTCCCCTTCCTTTTACTCCTGTTCCCATTACTTTACAGACTTTATTTGTATTGCTTTCGGGAGCAATGCTCGGACCGCTGGAGGGTTTTTTTAGTCAATTAGTTTATCTGGTTTTAGGGAGTTTGGGCTTTCCGGTTTTTTCCGGAGCTAGAGGGGGGATGTTACATCTCCTTGGTCCCACGGGTGGTTATCTCTGGGGGTTTCTTTTTTCTGCCTGGCTGGTAGGTAAGTTAATCTATGGTAAGAAATTAAATCGGTTTTTACTCTTTTTCTATTTCTCCCTGGGCATTTTCGTAATTTATTTTTTCGGCTTAATTCAGCTTAAGTTCTTTATAAATAAAGATCTACCCACGCTTATTTCTTATGGTGTCTTACCTTTTCTTTTACCTGACCTTTTGAAAGTTTTAGTAGCTACCTGGGGGTATCGGTTCCGCCGGAGAAATTAGTCCCTCGGTTTATCCTAATTTCTCTTATAAACCACTGGTCTTTGCCTATGAAGTTCTAAGCTAAAAGTGTAAAAAGAATTTACCCGTCATGGATTATTTTTTGCCATGCTTATTCTAATTTCTTTTGTCATAACTCTATGTTATACAATATCTTAAAGGTTTGTTCTCTAAACAGTGGAAAAATTGACCCCTTTCCGAACAAAAAATTACACTCTACACTGCCCTTTCTTCTTTCTGTTCCCTCCCATTAGTATTCTCTCCGCCGGACTATCTTTGACATAAGTCATTTATAATCAATATCTTAATTGTTAAGGGGTTAGAGTGTTCTTTTTTTCTCTCATCTTGGCATATAATTTGCATAACTGTAGTTGAATACTTTAAAAGAGAATTATAAAAGAAAGGAGCAAAGATGAAAGAATATAGAAATGTAGCAGAAGAAGGCTGGAAAGAGTTCCTAGAAGGGCTAAGCGAATATGAGAAACAAACTGTGGTGAAGGAGAAAGAAGATCATCTTTTAGATGTTTACTACGAATGGATGCGCACCAAGGAAGAAAAATATAAACTCAAGGCAATGAATATCGCTTTAGAATTGGAGAATTTAGGCGTCTCCATTAACCTCAACAAAATGTTTTATTCCCAAGAATAAAGGAAAGGGAGATGGAAATAAAGTTTTACGAAATTAAACGTCGAGATGTTACCGAAGGCCTGATGAAGGGAGTAGTGGAGTCCAAAGGCGCTTCTAAAGGCTGTGTAAAAGTTAAGAGCGGTAAACTTTATATAAAGATAAAAGATAAGAATCTTAAAAAGATACTTAATCAACCCTATACGGTAAGAGTAAGAGAGAAAGATAAAGATGGGAAATTGTTCCTGAGAACTGTAGTCCATCAGCCCGGAGAATTGGAACACCTTAAAGCTTTTGCTTCCGGATGCTGGCAGTTCGGTTATTTGGCAAAAATCAAAAGGTAATTTTGCTTTTAAATTAAACACTTTATAAGGAGAAATAAAATGAGAAAAATAACCTTCAAGAATCTCCGGAATCCCGAAAAAGGGCAAAAAAACACTTTTGTGGCGGAGACTTTAGAGAAAGAAGGAATTTTCTGTCATAGTGAACGCCGAAGTGTTTATGTGGTAAAGGATAAGATTCACATTGATGACCCTTTGAATTTAGAAGAGGAGGTAGAAAAGCTTCAGCAGAAGAATCTTTCTCCCCGGCAGTTATTTATTCGCAAAAAAATTGACACCCAAACCCAGCTTAAAGAATTTGCCTATTGCGTTATTGGCAGATTCTATGTAGTAGTGGGCGAAGAAATCTATGCCATTGCCTTTAAACACACCTTCAAATTAATCCTTAGCCAGATTGCAAACCATTCTTCGCAGGAGAAAGAAAAAATGTAAAATGGTTATTTAATAACTTTAGAAAATATTTTAATTATCTCTAATGATAATAATGGCTTTTAAAAACAAAAAAATAGGATAATGTAAAATATCTTTCGCACTTTTGATATTGCCGGATAAATAAAAAAGGCATATCCTCTTAGGTTGTCAAGCAAACAACCCAACCGGTCCTTTAAGGGCTAGAAAGGAGGATACGCCTATGAGTCATGCGGTAAACTTCTCTTGAGGATGCTTTACCAAAGCAATGGCAATATGTAAAGCGTAACTTACAGGAGATGGGGATACTGAATCAAACAGAAATTGATGATATCGAAGTACACGATATTTGCTGAATTCCGCGACCAGATTAAAGCTGAGGAATACGAACACACAGCCGAGCGGGTAGATGTCCGCTCAGGCACTTATCCCAGGACATTTACTACCACCTTTGGCAAAACAAGATTACTTATCCCTAAGGTACGTAAGAAAAGTCGGGATTATGTCTATAGCCTACTTACTAAATACCAAAGAAGACAGAAGAAGTTCGATGACATGGTAGTATTATCCTTACTCCTTGGTTTTTCAACTCGCAAGCGGCAAAGATTCTTTAAGGCCTTTATCGGGGATTCGGTAAGCCATCAGACCGCATCACGATTGATACAGAATCTTGCCGATGAATTGCGCCTCTATTAAACAAGACCTATAGAGGATAAGTACCGTTTCATAATTATCGATGGCTTATGGGTGCATATTAAAGAACTGGATATAAAGAAAAGACCAAACCTCTTTGCCTTAGGCATAACCAAAGATGGCAGGCAGGAGATTATTGCCTTTAAATTAGCCAAGGGCGAGACGGAAGAAGAATACACAAACTTCTTAAATGACCTTTATCGCAGAGGCTTAATTGGCAAATCCTTGGAGCTGATTATCTCTGATGGCTCTGAGGCCATAATCGCAGCTTGTAATACTGTTTATCCCTATACCCCAAGACAGCGTTGCTATACGCATAAACTAAGGAATCTTTTGCAAAATATACGGCACAAGACCAAACACAGAGCCAAAATGGCTAAACAAGCCAGCAATATTTACAAAGCCTCGTCAAGACATGAGGCTATCAAGCGATTCAGAATCTTTGTTAACCGTTGGCGCAATATCGAACCCAAAGCAGTCAAATGCTTCCAGGATGAGTTTTACCATACGCTTAACTACTATGATTTTCCTAAAGAAGTGCGCTTTGTCATATCAACTACGAATCACTTGGAACGCTTCCTTGAGGAGATACGCCGGCGCATTAAGAAACAAGGCTACTTTAAAAACGAAAGGAGCCTTGATCTTTGGATTTTTGGGCTCATTAAATATATAAACCTAAACCCAATTCAACAACCTAAGAGCTATGCTTCAAAGCAAAAGTGCGAAATATTGCTTAACTAATTTAGCTTTTTCCTTGACAATTCCCCATCTTTCTTTTAAAATATTCCCATCCATTCCTAAAAGAAGTAAGAATAGATTTTTTAAGTTGAGACAAGTTATTGTAAATAGAGGTAAGAAGGAGAGATTCTCAAAGAAGAAAAATTAAAAATTACCTCCCTTTTGTTTTTCCTCTTTTGTAGTTTTGGGATTAAACCTTTAACACTTTTAAGAAAGGAGTGAGGATGAAAAAATTTTTTTTGTTTTTGGGGGGCACGGCGTTCTTTTTTGTATTTACCAGTTCTCTCTTTTCTCAGGAAGCAGGACGCGAAGAGCGTTTAGAGCGTGAACTGGAAAAGGAAAAACTTTTGCGTGAGCGCATTGAAAGACCACCGGAAAAACCTGAGGTAAAAGAAGAAGCCCCTCCCGAAGCGCCCGCAGTAAAAGAAGAGAAAGTTTTTATCAAAAAGATTACGGTGACAGGAGTAACTTATTTTAAAGAGGGAAAAATCCGGGAGATTGTTTCCCCTTATGAAAACAAGGAACTCTCTTTCCGCGAAATGCAGAAAATTGCCGAGTTAATCACCGAGCTCTATCGCAGTAGTGGTTATATAACCTCGCGCGCCTATATTCCTCCGCAGGATTTAAGAGAAGGGGTTTTGGAGATTCGGGTTTTGGAAGGAAGAATGGGCGATTTAGAAGTTAAAGGAAACAAGTATTTTAAGACAAAACTTTTTGAGAAGCGAATTACCGTAGAAAAAGGTGAGCCCTTTGATTACGATGAATTGCGCAAGAATTTAACGCGCATCAATGAGCACCCTGACCGATTGGCAAAGGCGGTGCTTACCCCGGGGAAAGAGCGCGGGGAGACCGATGTGATCTTAGAGGTTCAGGATAGACTGCCCATACACTTTGGTTTTGATTATGACAATTTCGGTTCGCGGTTTATCCACCGCGATAGACTTGCCTTAACTTTTGACCACAACAACTTAACCGGAAACGATGACCTCCTTTCTCTGAAATACCAGATTGCCGAGGCGGATACCTATGTATTAAGAAGCCTGCGTTATCTTTTTCCCTTTGCAGAAGATTGGGAAGTGGGATTTTTTACCGCGCGCTCGCGGATGAAATTAGATGAAGAGATGCGCGATACCGACTCCCGGGGAGACAGTATGCTTTTATCGCTTTTCTTGAATAATTATTTAATTGACGAAGAAAATCTTGACCTGCGTCTAACCGGTGGTTTTGATTATAAACGCGTAAGAAACTATCTTTTAGGCGCCTTGGATAGCGAAGATGTTTTAAGTGTGGCAAAATTAGGGTTAGACATTGACCGTGCGGATAAAGGGGGAAGGACCATTTTTGTCAATAATTTTAATTACGGCATTCCTTCTTTCTGGGGAAGTTTATCCGGTGTGGATAGTGATGCTTCGCGTGCCGGAGCAGGAGGGAAATTTACCAAATGGGACATCCATTTATTGCGCTTGCAGAGATTGCCGATGAACTCTTCTTTACTCTGGAAAAACAACTGGCAGATTTCTCCCTATATTTTAACCGCAACTGAGCAATTTCAAATCGGAGGAATCACCAATAACCGCGGTTATCCACCCGCAGAAAAAGTGGGCGATGAGGGATTTGCTACATCTTTTGAGCTTTCTTCACGTTTAGGGCTTATTCCTGAGACAATAAATGTTCCTTTTACTGAGGATAAACTGCGCGAGGCATTTACAGTAATTGCCTTTTACGACTGGGCACACGCTGAACTGCACCGACCAGCTGCCGGTGAGGAAAAACATGAAACTTTGCGCTCTTTGGGTTGGGGAATGCGCCTTAATCTCCCCAAGCGCGATTTGTCGATGCGCGTAGAATTTGGCTGGCCCTTGGATGAGACACCCTCCGATGGCCACCATTTCAGGACCTGGCTCCAGGCGACAAAGAGCTTTTAGAGTTCGGTAATCCGTAATTGGTAATCGGTAATTTTGAAGTGTCAGGGAAGGCAATAAATACATTTGAAGATTTATACGATTTACCGGTAATAGATTACCGATTACCCAATATGCAGTAAAAATTTTTTGCTACCCTTGACACTTTTATGAAAGCGTGTTATACCTTATTAAGTAAGGGAAATTTAGGGGAAGGAGAAAGAAGAAAAGGAATTTAGAAGAAATTATTCTTTTTGCCCTCCTTATATTCATAAAAGATAATTGGGGATAATTAGTGAGAAAGAAAAAATTGTTTTTTTGTTTACGCGGCGCTAAAACAAACTTTATTAATAAGAAATAACGAAACTAACGAATAAAAGGTGCACCGGTAACGAAAACAAACAAACCAACCCGCCTTTCTTTAGGACGGAAAGAGAAGGAGGTCAAAGATGTTTAAGAAATTTTTAAGTTTAGTGGTGGCAGTGCTTTTTTCCTTGTCTTCAAATTATGTCTATGCTCTGCCTGAAGGAGAACAGGTTATTTCGGGAAGTGCAAATTTTGAACGCTTGGAGAATACCTTGAATGTGACCACTTCCGATAAAGTAATCATTAACTACAATTCCTTCTCTATTGGCGAGCCGGAAAGGGTTAACTTCTATCAGCCTTCAGCGGAGTCAGTTGCCTTAAATAGGGTTGTCGGTGTGAACCCTTCAGAGATATTGGGAGTTTTAACCGCCACAGGAAAAATCTATCTGATTAATCCTAACGGCATTTTATTTGGCCCAAATTCGCAAGTAGATGTTAAAGGACTTATTGCTTCCACCTTAGATATTAAGGATTCTGATTTCTTAAATGGGAATTTAGTCTTTGTTAAAAATGCCGATAAAGTAGGAACTTCGGTAGTAAATAAAGGAAAGATTTATGCCAAAGAAACCGCTTTACTTGGTTCAGCGGTAAGAAACGAAGGAACGATTGTTACCACTTTGGGGAAAACAGTTTTGGCAAGCGGCGAGAAGATGACCTTAGGTTTAGATACCGCAGGAATGATTTCTGTGACAATTGATGAGGCGGTAAAAGAAAGTATTGCCGGAGTAAATGAGGGAGTAAAAAATACGGGAAAAATCTATAGTGATGGCGGAGTGGTAGTTTTAACCGCCAAAGCATTAGATAATATCTTTAACTATGCAGTGAATAACGAAGGCGTAATTGAAGCAAATACCTTAGAGGGAAAAGCAGGGAAAGTAGAGTTAACTGCCGAAGGAAATATAAAACAAAGTGGAAGAATTTCTGCTAACGCTCCTGAAGGTGAAACTGCCGGAAATATAAGTATAATCGCTGATGGCGATATTGTTTTAGAGAGCGGTTCGGTGACCGAAGCAAAGGCGTTGGGATTATTTGGTGATGGCGGTAAGATTATTATTGATTCTTTAACCGGTGGCGTTTCAGTCAAAGAGGGTGCTTTAATAGATATTTCTGCTGGAGCGCTTTCCGGAGATAGTGGTTCTTTAGAGGTAAGTGCTTTTGATAATTTAGGTTTTTATGGAACGATAAAGGCAAAAGAACATCCCTGGGCAGAACCCGCAACAGTGAAATTTTCCTATCACTCACCAGCGGTTCAACCGGTAACCATTATGACTGATAAAACCGACTATGCACCCACAGAATCTCCCATTATTTCGGGTTCAGGATTTATGCCGAATCAAAAAATAGTATTAAATATCTCTGCACCCGATGGGACACAGACAACTTTAACCACTTATGCCGATTCTGAGGGATGTTTTACAGTAACCTATACTCCCGAGTCTTTAATGTGGGGTGCTTATCTGGTTACCAGTTCTGATGGAGCAAGAAGTGCGGTAACCCGATTTACCGATGCTCCTAAGATACAGATGTATAAACCCACAGTGATAAACATTGGCGGAGTAAGCTATGTGCATATCTCTTGGAGTTACGAAGCATCTTCAGATGGTTACTGGTTAGATATTGCTTTAAACAGTGGATTTACCGACTTCTTTTCCTACGGAGGTAATACCTACAACCAGTTTGATATCCCCGGTAGAGCCAATAATTACTATGATGGCATTCCTTTTAGTGCCTTCACTACGGGCATATCGTATTATTTTCGTGTGCAGGCATATAAAGGTACAGGTTACAAGAAAACTGCATATTCACAATATTCAAATGTTTTTGAGCTTTATCCCTTAACTATTACTGCCAATGATGTAACAAAAACCTATGGAGAGACATATGTTTTTGACACAACATATCCTTCTATAGATTTTAGTGTTTCGGGATTACAAAGTGGCGATAGCGTTAATAGCGTTAGCTTAAGTAGCCCGGGGGCAATTAACACAGCAAGTGTTGGTAATTACGATATTTCTGTTAGTAATGCAGTGGGAAGTGGGTTAGATAAATATTTAATTGAATACAACAATGGCACGTTGACTGTTACCCCGAAGGCTCTGATTATTACTGCCAATAGCGACAGCAAGACATATGGCACGGTGTACACATTTGATGGG
>JAMWCW010000015.1 GCA_023819145.1 Candidatus Omnitrophota bacterium | reverse complement strand
CCTGCGGGTAAGCGGCATCTTCACCGCTACTACAATTTCGCCGAGCCCCCCGTTGAGACAGCGCCCATGTTGTTACACCATTCGTGCGGGTCGGAACTTACCCGACTAGGAATTTCGCTACCTTAGGCATTTATGTTAGCTCTAGATCGCTCTAGAGATCGGACTATATCTTTCCACCATAATCAGTGGCGAATTTGGCATATAGTCTCTGAGGATTCTTTTAGGGTAGAGAGTATATAATCTTGGGAATATTTACGTTGTTTACCTTTTTGATTCATGCTACAAGCAATCTCCACTATCCTTACTAACCCTTCTCGGGTTAGATGCTCTTTTCTCTGCATTCTCTCAAGAATTTCTTTAAATTTAAGATAATCCTCATATTTCTTTGAAAGAATTTTGTATTTTTCAAAGAATGGAATTATCTTTTCTTGCAGAGTCCTTCGATTATCCACCATATAGACCATTGTATTACTGGAAGGAGATTTTGGTTTTATTCTTCCACATTTTAATGTATCTCTGATTATTTCCAGAATTCTTATGTTATCTCGATGTTGATAGACCTGGAATGCAGGATCAACAACCCATCCAAAGCGCATCGCCGGATGAGGTTTGAGAGACACATTAAAACTTCCTTCTCCATCTATAAACCCTGCAATATAAAACCGAAATTCTCGAGACCCTAAAAGCCTTTCCTGCTGGTAATCTGCACTCATACATTTTCACCTCCTCGGTAGCATGAGATACTCCAGATGTTCCAGCATATAGCCAAATTTTATAACGGCCTTTGTCAGGTAGCTTTGACTTCAACCGTTATAGTTACGGCCGCCATTCACCGGGGCTTCAGTTTGAGACTTCTCCTCCGAAATCGGAGAATAATCTCTCCCCTTAACCTTCCGGCATTGGGCAGGTGTCAGTCCCTATACGTCGTCTTGAGTCTACGACTTTGCAGAGACATGTGTTTTTACTAAACAGTCACATGGGCCTCTTTACTGCGATCCCGAATGGCTCAACTTGCAAGAAGCCTTACCTTTCGGGACACCCCTTTTCCCGAAGTTACGGGGCCATTTTGCCGAGTTCCTTAACGAGGGTTCTCTCGAGCGCCTTACCATATTCTGGCTGTCTACCTGTGTCGGATTACGGTACGAACACTCCTTCGATTCGCCATCAAGGCTGTTTCTCGGCAGTAGAGCATCAGCCAGTTTGCCCTCTCCGTAGATCAGGCTCCCTTACACCCCTCATCCGCCACGATTAATGGTGGACTACAGGATTGGACCCCGTAAGTCTGCACGGGGCTGGCTTAGCTTCCTGCGTCACCTTTAGGCTTGCTGCTTACGCCGCGCATCAAAGAAGTGGTGTCGGAATATTAACCGACTATCCATCGCCTACGCCCTTCGGCCTCAGCTTAGGCTCGACTAACCCTGGGTGGATTAACCTTCCCCAGGAAACCTTAGACTTTCGGCGTCCCGATTTCTCGTCGGGATTTTCGCTACTTATACCGGGATTCTCTCTTCCACTCACTCCATTCCGATTCGCATCGGAACTTCACTGCGGTGGAATGCTCCCCTACCTCCACCACTGAAACAGTGGCGGATCACAGCTTCGGTAGTAAACTTAGCCCCGATTATTGTCGGCGCAAAATCGCACCCCGATTACTCGGGGTAATCGACCGGTGAGCTGTTACGCACTCTTTAAATGATGGCTGCCTCTAAGCCAACATCCCGGTTGTCTACGCGATTTCACATCCTTTTCCACTTAGTCTACATTTAGGGACCTTAGCTGGTGATCTGGGTTGTTCCCCTCTCGACCACGGACCTTATCGCTCGTAGACTGACTCCCGAGATACAGGAAAATGGTATTCGGAGTTTCGTTGGGTTTGGCAACCTGGTAGGGTCCCTAGCCCATCGAGTGCTCTACCCCCACTTCCCAATCTCGAGGCTAACCCTAAAGTTATTTCGGGGAGAACTAGCTATCCCTGGGTTTGTTTAGCCTTTCACTCCTACCCACAGCTCATCCCACAGTTTTTCAACACTGACGGGTTCGGACCTCCTCTCGATGTTACTCGAGATTCATCCTGGCCATGGGTAGATCACCCCAGCTTCGAGTCTACCCCGCACAACTCATCGCCCAGTTAGGACTCGGTTTCCCTACGCCTACCCCCGAGGATTCGGGGTTAAGCTCGCTGTACAGGAGTAACTCCCCGGCTCATTATGCAAAAGGTACGCCGTCATCCCGCCAAAAGCGGGACTCCGACCGCTTGTAAACTTATGGTTTCAGGTACTATTTCACTCCCCTCGCCGGGGTACTTTTCAGCTTTCCCTCACGGTACTATTGCACTATCGGTCAGAAGCAAGTATTTAGCCTTGGCCTGTGGTCAGGCCAGCTTCCTACGGGGTTTCTCGTGTCCCGTAGTACTTGGGAATTTATCCCAGGAGGTTTAGTCTTTTTCGTCTACAGGGCTCTCACCTTCTTTGGCTACCTTTTCCAAAGTATTCAACTAAAGACTAAATTTCTGACCTCCCGAAGAAACTTTTGGTCTCTTCCGGATAAACCCCGCAACCCCCGCTATTGAAACAATAGCAGGTTTAGGCTGTTCCCTTTTCGCTCGCCGCTACTAGGGGAATCCCCTGCGGTTTCTTTTCCTCAGGATACTGAGATGGTTCACTTCTCCTGGTTAGCTTCTCTTATCTATATATTCAATAAGAGATATACCGAGATGAATCGGTATGGGTTTCCCCATTCGGAAACCTCCGGATCAAAGCCTGTTTGCGACTCCCCGGAGATTATCGGAGCTTACCCCGTCCTTCGTCGCCTGCTCCTGCCAAGCCATCCACCATAAGCTCTTAGTAGCTTGACCACAAATTTTGCTCGGCTTACCCTTCTACCAAATTTTCAAAGAACGAAAATCTATTTTTTCTTTCTCTATTAATTTTCTCTTGTCGGCTTTTGGAGATGGCGGGAGTTGAACCCGCGACCCCTTGAATGCAAATCAAGTGCTCTCCCAACTGAGCTACATCCCCATTCCTTTTGTTTCCCAAAAGGAAATTCAAAATCCTGATTTCGGATTTAAATATTCGGGTTTCTGAAATTCTTTTGAAAATTCCAGTATGGGCCCAACTGGGATCGAACCAGTCACCCCTGCGTTATCAGCACAGTGCTCTGCCAACTGAGCTATGGGCCCCAAAAAATCACTGCCCACTTGCTCTCTCGTTAAATCGTCTAAAAATTAAAAAGCAATATTTAACAAATTTATAAATAGCCAAGCTCCTCCTTTTTTTCTCCTTAGAAAGGAGGTGATCCAGCCCCAGCTTCCGCTAGGACTACCTTGTTACGACTTAGTCCCTCTTGCCAAACACACCTTGGGCACCTCCACCTCCGATTACTCGGAGTTAGGTCAGCGACTTCAGGTGCATTTGACTCAAGTGACTTGACGGGCGGTGTGTACAAGGCCCGGGAACGTATTCACGGCGGCATGGCTGATCCGCCGTTACTAGCGATTCCGTCTTCATGGAGTCGAATTGCAGACTCCAATCTGAACTGAGGGAATTTTTTAGGGATTTGCTCCACCTTGCGGCTTAGCTTCCCGTTGTCTTTCCCATTGTAGCACGTGTGTAGCCCAGGGCATACAGGCCATACGGACTTGACGTCATCCCCACCTTCCTCCTTCTTACAGAAGGCAGTCCCCTTAGAGTGCTCTTACCACTAAAATAATGGCAAGGTGGCAACTAAGGGCAAGGGTTGCGCTCGTTGTGGGACTTAACCCAACACTTCACAGCACGAGCTGACGACAGCCATGCAGCACCTGTGCAGGCTCCCGACTTAACGGGTGGTCCCCTTTTCAGGTTCCTACTTCCTGCATGTCAAGCCCTGGTAAGGTTCTTCGTGTAGCATCGAATTAAACCACATGCTCCACCGCTTGTGCGGGCCCCCGTCAATTCCTTTGAGTTTTAACCTTGCGGCCGTAGTCCCCAGGTGGGGTACTTAACGCGTTAGCTCCGGCACCCCCGTTTAACCGAGGATACCTAGTACCCATCGTTTACGGCTAGGACTACCAGGGTATCTAATCCTGTTCGCTCCCCTAGCTTTCGCATTTCAGCGTCGGTTTCGGTCTAGGAAGCCGCCTTCGCCACGGGTATTCTTCCCGATATCTACGCATTTCACCGCTACACCGGGAATTCTACTTCCCTCTCCCGAACCCAATTCTGCCAGTTTTCCGGGCAGTTCTTCAGTTAAGCTGAAGGATTTCACCCGGAACTTAACAGAACGCCTACATGCCCTTTACACCCAGTGAATCCGAGTAACGCTTGCCACCTCCGTATTACCGCGGCTGCTGGCACGGAGTTAGCCGTGGCTTTCTCTGTCCGTACAGTCAATCTTGGACAGTTATTTACGGTCCAAGAGTTATTCCGGACTAACAGCGCTTTACATCCCGAAGGACTTCATCGCGCACGCGGCGTCGCTGCGTCAGGCTTTCGCCCATTGCGCAAGATCCTCGACTGCTGCCTCCCGTAGGAGTCGGGGCCGTGTCTCAGTCCCCGCGTGGCTGACCGACCTCTCAGTCCAGCTACCCGTCATCGCCTTGGTAGGCCATTACCCTACCAACTAGCTGATAGGACGCAAGCCCCTCCTCTAACGATAGCACTCCGATTGCTCAAAGTTAAGCCATCTTTGTCTCCACAGACTTAGGTCTCTCGAGACACATCCGGTATTAGCCTCGTTTTCACAAGGTTGTCCCGGTTTAGAGGGCAGGTTACTTACGTGTTACTCACCCGTTTGCCGCTATCCACCATATTGCTATGGCGGACCGCACGACTTGCATGTCTAATCCACGCCGCCAGCGTTCACTCTGAGCCAGGATCAAACTCTCCATCAAAAAAATTTAAATGAGGGAGTCGCTTGGCTATTTTTTCAAAGAACAGAAATAAAAAAGGCATCGTGACGATGCCTTTTAGAATTTCAATACATCCTCACGCACAAATTAGTTAACCAAATTTGTCAAGAGAACCTTTCAATTAGTTCTTCCTTTTTAAGGTGAAACAGATTTTAGCAAACTTTAAAATTTTTGTCAAGTATTTTTTGTAATTGACTTCTCCTTTTTAAAAAATATATCACCAAATTACCGAAATGTCAAGCATGGCTGTACGCTTAGAAACTAAAGAATTGACTTATTTACCCTGTGTCCCTTTACCTTTACCTTTACCTTTACCTTTTCCCACCTCTTGTACTGCTTCTTCAGCATCTTCAGAAAAACCTTCACCTTTTTTCTTTTCTTCTCTTTCTCTCCATTGCTTACGCAGCTGAGCTCTTTCTGTTTTTCTTTTTCTCACTGCTTCATGCACGCGAGCAGCAAGGTCCTTACCTTTAAGCCCTTCTGCCTGTGCCTGATGTGCTGCCTGCGAAACAATGTTTCCTGCTACTTTAGGATCCTCTCCATCTTTTACCAACTCATTCATGGAATTTACAGAATTTTTTAATTCCTTACCCTTCATTCCCTTTTTGGAAAGACCGGCAATAGTATTTCGCAATTCTTCTCTCTTGGCACCTCTTTTTAACATCTCTGTTGCCGGTTTCTTAACCGCATTCACATCTTGAGGGGGTACCCCCTCCTGTTCTAACTCTGTCTTAAGCTGCTCAAATTCTGCCGCAATGTTTTCTCCTTCCGCACTCGCTAAACCCATTACCAACCACGAACCTAAAACAAAAAGCAATCCTAATCTTAACAAAATTTTGTTCATCTTCCCTCCTTTCTTACAAATTGTTATTTTTACTTCTCATTAAGATAACGAGTGAGGAAAATTTTGTCAAGCTTAGAATAAAACCTCACCCTCGTTATTCTAATTTTTTAAGTTTTTGTAATTTTTCTTTAATTTTCTTCTCTTCGCCGATATCCGAAGGAGAATAATAATTCTTTTTCGCTGGCATATATTCCTGTTTTACAAAATGTTCTTTATAATCGTGAGGATATTTATATCCCTTACCATGCCCCAATTTATCTGAACCTTTATAGTGGGTATCGCGCAAATGCAAGGGAACTTCTTGAGTTCTTTCCTTAGCAACATCTTCCATTGCCTTTTCAATCGCCAGATATGCCGAATTTGATTTAGGCGCAGTAGCAATATAAGTAACTGCCTGTGCAAGGGGAATGCGGCATTCTGGCATGCCCAAAAATTCTACTGCTTGGAAACAACTGGTCGCAATTAACAACGCCCTAGGGTCAGCATTGCCCACATCTTCGACTGCACAGACGAGAATTCTTCTCGCAATAAAAAGGGGATCTTCTCCTGCGTAAAGCATTTTTGCCAACCAGTATAAAGCAGCATTGGCGTCTGAACCGCGCATGGCTTTAATAAAAGCAGAAATAGTATCATAATGACCATCTTCATCTTTGTCATAAACTATTACCTTCTTCTGAATTGATTCCTCAGCAATCTTAAGAGTAAAATTTATTATACCATTTTTATCAGGGACAGTTGTAAGTACTCCTATCTCCAAAGCATTTAAAGCGCGGCGCGCATCCCCTTCGCAAACCCTTGCCAAATGTAAAAGAGCTTGCTCTTCTACCTCCAGAAGAAACTTTCCTAATCCTCGTTCCTTATCTTTTATTGCCCTTTTTAAGATTACCAAAATTTCTTCTTCAGAAAGCGGATTAAGCTGAAAAACAAGTGAACGAGAAAGAAGTGGAGAAACCAAAGAGAAGAATGGATTATGGGTAGTAGCACCCACAAGTATAGGATTCCCTTTTTCTAAATCGGGCATCAAAACATCCTGTTGGGCTTTATTAAAACGATGAATTTCGTCAATAAATATTATTGTTTTTATATTATGCAGTGCATATCGTTGTCTTGATTCAATAATTTTTTCACGTAATTCTTCTACATTGGAGGTAGCAGCATTAATGGTAACAAAATAGGAATGTGTTACTTTACTGATGCAATAAGCAAGGGCAGTTTTTCCACACCCCGGTGGTCCGTAAAGAATAAGTGAAGAAATTTTATCTGCTTCGATTGCCCGACGCAGTAACTTGCCTTCTCCTAAAACATGCTTTTGTCCTACAAATTCATCTAAACTCTTAGGACGCATGCGCACTGCAAGGGGGGCATTTTTAAACTCTTCTCTCCTCTCATTCTTAAATAAATCCATCTTTTAATCAGAGTAATCCGCGTATTTAAAATCTGTTCTTAAAAAATCCCCGCTACTGCCGTGTAGACGATATACCTTGAACCCGGTTTCCCAGGTGGGTGCCCTGTTACCACGACCAAAGCCGAGGTAAACTCCAAGCTCCCTATGAAATGATTGTTGGCTCAAAGTTTATCATCTTAAAACACGCACAGAGCAGGGATGTTTTAATTTTACAACAAAAGGAATTATTAGGCAAGAATTTTTTGTTATTTGGTATACTAAATTATATTTAAATTTTTCTTTGGAAACAGCAATTTAAAAGGCGTATCCTTCTTTTATACAAACCTTATTAACGCGGGCCTTTTTATTGGGCTAAAGATCTGACTACTGACAGGTAGAGAAAGGAGTATGCCTCTGTAATACTTAGTCTTTGATGCTAAATTAACACAAGGGTGGAGACGTGCAGAGGAATCGCTCAGGGATCTCTACACTCTCTGTAATCGTTTCCATAGAAGGAATAACACAAACCTTAAACTTTGTCAAGGGATAATTATTTTTTCTTATCCACCAAAGGAAAGCAAGATATTAAAGGTATGGCGAGGATCAGCCATTCCTGCTGGGAAATTGGGATAAGGCCCGGCGGATTTTACGCACTGGATTGCAAGATTTTTTAAGTAAGGGTCTACTTCTCCTACTACTACCGGTTCTCCGTCCAGAGTCCCATCAGCTTTTAAAGTAAAGAATATCTGCACATCTCCTTTGGTCCCAATACCGATATAATTCTTGGAAACATAATTCATCAACCTCTCACTTAAACCCAGATAATATTCATTGACCACATCTGCCTTTTCGATTCTTTCTAATGCTTTTGACGCCTCGCGCATTGCAGATTCTTGGGGTAAAGCTTTTTTCTCCTCGGGAAAGAGAAGCTCCCGCATCTTCTCTCGACCAGTAGGTTCTTCTCGAGGAGTTTGCTCTTTTTCTAATGCTAACCTCATCCCTCTTTCCGGGGCTCCTTCCTCACCAATAACAATGTGCGGGGTAAGAAGAATTACCAGCTCTGACTTCTCTATCTTATCAGTTTTTGTGCGGAATAAATTTCCTAGTAAAGGAATGTCTCCTAAGAAAGGAACCTTGGTTACACCTCTTTTTTGTTTATCTTTTATCAATCCCCCCAAAAATACTGTCGCCCCATCTTTGACCATAATTGTAGTCTCTGCTTCTGTTGATTTAACCAAGGGGACTATCTTTTGTGTCCCCTCTCCTCCCGTTAAGATCTTATCTTCGGCTTCACTAACTTCAGGTTTTATCTTCATGGTAATAAACCCTTCTTCATTAATGGTAGGAGTTACATTGAGTTTCACTCCTACATCAATAAAGGTAACTTGGTCTCTTACCGTTGGCCTTCCTGATTGATCATAAGTTGTTTCACTGGTAAGAAACGGCCTTTTTTCTCCTACCAGAATCTTTGCTTCTTGGTTATCCGCAGCGGTAATTTTGGGAGTAGAAAGAATATCCGTCTTTCCAACGGTGTTCAATAACTTTAGAAATCCTTTATACTCTCCACCTTCAAGTAAATCTGTATCGGGTGCGGCCTTCCCAACGTAAAACGGTCCTACCATCCCATCAGTAAACTGCATTCTGAATTCTTTTCCTAACAACGCCTTCCAATCTACACCCAGCTGGTAATCATCACTTAAAGTAATCTCAATAATCTTTGCTTCAATTAGAACCTCTTTAGTTTTCGCATCCAGTTGAGCTACAATTTTTCTAATCTCTTCTATCTTCTGAGGTGTATCGGTAACAATTATCTTATTTGTCCTTTCATCAATTTTTGCCTGACCTGTTCCTTTGGTAACCAATTCTGTCAGGCGAGGCTCTATGTCTTTTACTTTTGCATAATTAAAGGCAAAAACCTCGGTTTTAATAGAAACATCCATCCGTTCAATAGCTTCACTCATTAAAGCAATGGAAGTAGGATTATCTAACATCACCACGCTATTAGAACGTTCATCGGCAACAACCTTACCAATTCTACTCTTTATCTCGTTGAGTGCTTTTGCGGCATCTGCAGCAGAGGAATACTTTAAATGAACCACTTTTATCTGTGTCGGTTCACGAAATTTCCTGCCGTATTTTACCTCATAATCTCTATCAGTCATTACGTTAACGATATTTCCCTCTTTCTCATAAGCAAGTTCATTTGCTGCCATAATTATTTCAAAAGCATTTGCCGCATCCACATCTTTTAGAAATATGGTCACATTTCCCCTTACATTTTTACCCGCTACAATATTTAGTCCTGTCTGCATCGAAAATATTTTTAAAACATCTACAATATCCATTCCCTTGATATCTAAAGAAATTTTTTTACCTCTTAACTCACTTACCAATTCAGAACCCTGCTGCGCAGAGGAAGATAAATAAAATAACAAAATAAATATAAAGAGTAAGATTATCTTTCTTGATGTTCTATTAAAGGAATAATTCAAAAGTTTCACCTCCATAGTTAAGTTTAACTTTATTCCCAGAAATCTCTTCCACTTTCAAATTATCCTGTCCCTGTCCGCTATAAAGAAAATAGGTCTGATTAGTCTTTTTATTTAAAATAATTGCCTGAGGATTTGCCCCAGCAGCAATACCTAATAGTTGGAAATCGGAAGGATAAATACGATTAGGATGTTGGGTGGCGGTATCTGGAGAAACAACCTTCTCTTGGGACAAGGTTCCTTTAAAAAGTTGGCGTTTGCGCACCGCCTGTTCGTATTGTTTAAATTGAGGGATAGGTTTAAGGTCATCAATCGTAACCGTCCTCTCTTGTTCCTCACTAGATGTAATTAATATCTCTTTTGTCTTTCCTAAATTTAGGAAAATATCCAGGAGAAACCACCCCAATAATAGAAGGAATATTCCCAAGAGTATTTTATTGAGTTTCTGCCATTCTATTTTCTCTATATTCATAGAGAACTTTATTCCACAGGAATAATAATTTTTAATCCTGGCTTTAATCTCCCTGGGTCTTTAATTCTTTCTTTATTCAACTCGTAAATATATCTCCAGCGATGACCACTTCCCAATTCCTTCTCTGCTATCTTCCAAAGTGAATCTCCTTTTTTAACCGTGTATTCACGGGTAGAAACTTTAATTTCACCCTCAAGGACCTGTTTCTCTTCTTCTAAAAATTTAGTTTCATCAATGGGTTTTGCTGAGGGAGGGATATCGCTGGGTGCAGGAAGCATTATTTCTTCTACCTCTGCAACCATAAACTGGGCATTTCTATCTTTCTGCATTCCTACAAGGTCGGTTATGGGAGCTACTGCATCCAATTTCCCCCTACTAATAATCCTAATCCGCTTTTCAGCAATTCCATGTCCAATCATATATCTCTTCACTGCTTCCGCACGTTGTCTACCCAATTTCAGATTATAAGACTCTGGCCCCCGCATATCGCAATTACCGGTAATCAAAATGTCCGCTTGGGGATTTCTCTGTAATGCTTTTAATGCCGAATTTAATACCGGTATCGCATCCTGTCTAATCTCTGCTTTATCAAAGTCAAAATATATCTTAACATTCTTTATTATCTTTTTAAGTAACAGAGAAGGCCTTAATTCCTGAGGTTGGGGAGGAGGAAGTTCTTCAGCTTTATAATCATAAATAATTTTGTATACATAAATATAACCTCGGTTTCCCCAAGGCCTCACCTCTCCAGGAGTAGTAGGCCACCACCAGTATCCTCCTCTCTCTTGGTCCTTCACTGGTCCAGGTTGGGCATCCGTAGGCCACCAAGTAAAGCGTTTCTGTAACTCTTCCAGTTCACGCTTCCTTTTCTCTTCCTTATCTGAAGCAAATAAACAGTTATCAATAACTAAAGATAAAACTAAAGTTATAAACACCACCTTACTTAAACTTTTCCACTTCCTCATCATCTCACCTCCTTTTTAGAATTTCCAACAATCTTTCTTCTCAATTCTACTACTTATATCTATCAATATGCAAGAAGAAAAAATTATTCTCCCATCATTTGCAACACAATTTCCCGTTTACGAGGATGATTATCAAACTCTGCCAAAACCACTTGTTGCCAAGTACCAAGGAGAAGCGTACCTTTTTCAAAAGGAATAGTTAAAGAAGGGCCCTGAAGCGCTGACCTTATATGACTAAATCCGTTAGCGTCACCCCAAGTATCATCGTGATGATAATGTTTACTCGAGGAAGCAATCTTCTCATAAATTTCTTGCATATCACGGATAAGTCCCGGTTCATACTCAAAAGTAGTAACCGCTGCTGTCGAACCCGAAACAAATACCGTAAGACTACCTTCTCTTAACCCCGAAACTTCCAAAGTCTGTTTCAAAATAGGAGTAATGTTTATTAGGTCGGGATTACCTTTTGTCTTTAATTCAATCTTTTTTGTAATTACTCTCATTTCATTCAAGTTGAAGCGCTAATTAATTTTCGAATGTCTTCAGGGATGGGTTGAGGTTTAAACTCCTGACAAACACAGGCAAGCGTTGTTTTGGCTAAGGTAATTAATTTCTTAAACTGATTTTTTACTTCATATTCAAACTCTATTCTTACCTTATCAACTCTACTCAAGCGGGTCTCGATTTGAAGCACATCGCCGTAAAAAGCAGGTGCTTTATAACTAATTTCCTGATACACTACCACAAACTGAATCCCTTTTTTAATTAATTCCTTTAAGAAAATTCCTCGCTCTTCCAAAAACTGAGTCCTTGCTTCCTCTAAGAATTTTAGATACTCAGCATAATAAACCACGCCCCCACAATCAGTATGATGATAATAAACTCTTATCTTCAATCTCTTGCAATTCTCAATATCTTATACCGCAAAATGCCTGCGGGAATCTTAATCTCTACCACTTCACCTTCTCGACGTCCCAATAGTCCTTTCCCTACCGCTGAATTAATCGCAATTTTCCCTTCCTTATAGTCTGCTTCTAACTCTGAAACCAACGTATACTCTACCTCCTCTTCTTTATCCAAATTTTTTAATCTAACAGTTGCACCGATGAGAACTATGTCATCAGGAATATTTTCTTCATCTATAATTCGCACGTTACTCAATTTATCCTCTAATTCTATAATGTTTCTTTCGTTTTGTGCTTGGGCCTCTTTTGCAGAATCATACTCTGCATTTTCAGAAATATCGCCGTGCGCACGGGCCTCCTGTAGAGCTTTGACAATTTCTTTCCGTTTCACAGTTTTTAAATACTGAAGTTCTTTCAATAATTTTTCATACCCCTTTCTGGTTAAATAAACTTCTTTCATTTTATCAGACTAAATTTACTTCCTCTCCGGTTAACATCTTGAGTGCTTGAATATATTTCTCACTCGTTTTCTTGACTATCTCCTGGGGTAGTTCGGGGGCAGGAGGATTTTTATCCCAATTTAAACTATCTAAATAGTCTCGCACAAATTGTTTATCAAAACTCGGCTGCGGCCTTCCCGGCTGATAACATTCCTTTGGCCAAAAACGCGAAGAATCCGGTGTAAGCACTTCGTCAATAAGGATAATTTCATCATTATAAATACCAAATTCAAATTTCGTATCGGCAATAATTATCCCTTTTGCTTCTGCATAGGCACTTGCTTTCTTGTATACCTTAAGACTTATTTCTTTTATCTTCTGCGTAATATCTCCTCCTAATTTCTTTTCTATAAAATCTTGCGTAACATTAATATCATGCCCTACCTCTTCTTTTGTAGCAGGTGTAAAAATAGCGTCGGGCAACTTGTCTGACTCCTTTAGACCGTGAGGCAATTTTATGCCGCAGATGGATTTTGTATTCTGGTATTCTTTCCAAGCAGAACCCGAGAGATACCCCCGTACCACGCACTCCACCGGTATCGACTTTGCTTTCTTAACCATCATTGAACGACCATCCAAAATATCTTTGTACTTCTTTAACTCTTGAGGATATTTCTCCATATCTGAAGTAATCAAATGGTTAGGTATAATGCTTTTAATAAAATCAAACCAGAATAGAGAAAGCTGAGTCAGTACTCTCCCTTTATAAGGGATACAAGTAGGGATAACTACGTCAAAACAAGATATTCTATCGGTAGAAACAATCAAAAGCCTATCTCCAAAATCATAAACATCGCGCACCTTGCCTCGTTTAAATAGTTCGAGTTCTGGAAAATCTGTATTCTTTAAAATATGCTCTATCTTCATACTATGGGAAAATTATCGGGGATTATATATTCTCCAAATTCTTTTTTTGCTTTAAGTAATCGCTCTTTTTGTTCCTCAATAATTATAGAAACTTCTTGTGGGGAATCTATGACTTTGGTCTGCAAAAATACTTTTATCCGCTCAATCTTATGTAAGTTCTCCTCCACACGTAGAGAAAACTGCCTTCTGTAGTCTTCTTTAGAATAATCTTTATGCAAAACTTGTTTAAAAAGAGCTTTGAGGTCTTCATAGAGAGGAATGAGCCCGGTGGGTGTCTTTCTCGCCTTCACATCACCATTTGCTCTCAACTCCATCCATTTTACCCAAACGTGTTTGTCCTGTCGGGCATTTAAGAATTCACCTGTCTTTAAATCGCGCAAGAAATAGTTTGCCCCAAACACCAAAGGAATTTTCTTTAATTTTCTTCTAAAGGAAAGATAACTCTTTATGTATTCTCCTAAGGATATGGAAACAAAGTCTTGAATACTCATTATATTAATTTCACGTTTACCTTCTTCTTCTATGAGTGCGAAAGTTGTTTCGGTCTCTAATCCGACACCGTAAGCAACAATTCCCTGTTCCCAATTATATCCTTCCTGCACTGGAAAGTACGCCCGATAGTCTCTTCCTCCAAACATTATTCCCGAAAGCACTACGCCATTAGGGTCTTCTAAGGAAGAATCACAATTAGGCAAAGCTTTTAACGACACCGTATAACGGGCATTCTTATGCGAAGGAAGAATCTTTTCTCCCTCTTCATTAACTTTACCTTCATACCAATAGCCGGTATAGTTTATCCCTTCCTTAGGCAATTCTTTCCCCATTCCCAACCACCAGGGCCGGGCATCTTTTATGAGAATATTACTAAAAATAATTTCTCCCGGAGAATTTAAAATTTCATAAATTAAAGGGTCATCACGTGGATTTACATCTTGGATAATTCCAAATATTCCTTTTTCTACATTTACCGCCCGACACTCCCCATTTATCTCTCTCACATAAGCAATATCATCCGCAAGAATCTTTTCCCCAGGAAGCATAGCGGTGGATGTTTTACCACAGGCGGAAGGAAAAGCTCCAGCGAAATAGGTTTTTCTACCTCCCGGTCCGTGAACTCCCATAATCATAAAGTGTTCTGCCAACCAACCCTCTCGATATGCTTTTCTAATCGCCAATCTTAGAGCAAGTTTTTTAAAACCAATAGAATTACCCGCATATTGCGTATTAACACTATAAACGGTGTTATTAATGTAATCAATATAAATTCTCTTTTTCTCCCAATCGAGAGAAACCTTATTTTCACTCAATCTTCCTGCAGAATGCAGAGTTTTAAATATATCCTTATTCTCACCTATCTTACAGAACATCTGATAACCTTCACGATAAAGCAAATCTACGGAATGTGCCACATACCAAGAATCTGTACATTCCATGCACGGGATACTAAAAACAGAATCGACCGGACCTAAAGATAAAAATCTGACAATCATGGTTTTGTTAACCATCGCATCTTTAAGTAGAGAAAAAATCTCTTTTAACCCTTCTTCTCTTTCAATCTGATTCAACGCAGGACTTAATTTATCTCCTTGGGGAACAAGAAATTTGGTGGTCTGGCGATCTCTCCCTTGGTCCTCTGGACCATCAAAATGAAAAGTGTGTCCGGGGGTAATCAAAGCACTCGACTCCTCGCCAGAAACAATAGCCATATTCTTAATATGGGCAATTTCATCAGGAGTATCTGAACAGACGAAAACTTCTTTAGGTTTACAGAGTAGAATCGCTTCATAAATAAGTTTATGAACATCGGCGTGCTGTATGTTTTTAAGTTTTTCTAACTCAGTTTTTCTTAACAGAGAATCTAATTTTTTCAGATATTCATTCATCCTCAAAACTCTCTTTTTATTTAATTTTCAAGTGCGAGATTATACCATAGTGATTATGTTTAATAAAGAAAATTCTTACTTTTTTTAATTGCTAATTGCCGTTTATGAATGGTATTTTTTTGAATAAAATCAAAGGTCTTTCAGTAGTAGATTAGCAGGAGATTTTTCGGTTATCTCTCGAAGTTTGTTGAGTGAATCGGATAGCTTTGTCATTTCGGCTGTCTGAATAACGGGAATGTTATCTACGCCATATCTTTCCAATTGTTCCACTACATAGCGTATATTTAAACGGTCAACATCCTGTGCAGGTTGGTAAAGTAGAGTCCTCTCGTCTTCACTTTTTATCTCAATAATAATTCCTGCCTCTCTTAGACTATTTAGAACATCTCTGGTTAGACGAATAGGAATTTCTAAATAGCGCGATACCTCTACTGCTGAAAGAGGTTTTTCTGCTTTAACAAATCTTTTCACTAAGAGAGCAGCAACCAGTAGAGAGACAAGCATCTTAAAAGAGTGACTCACTTTCAAACAATCCTGTTCAAATTCATAAGTATGCACATTCTGATGAGCAAAGGCGAGTTCTGCTCCAAAAAGAAGAACAAGCCAGCTGGTGTGTAACCAAACAAGAAAAAGAGGTAACGCCGCAAAACTTCCATAGATGGCATTTATCTTCGCCACTCCAATTTGAAAATTTATATACAACCACTGAACCATTTCGTATATCGTCCCACCGATGATCCCTCCTAATAATGCAGATCGGAAATTTACTCTGGTGTTAGGTATAAAGATATAAATAAAAGTAAAGAGGACCCAGATTATACAGTAAGGTAAAAGTCCAAGCACAAAAAATATAAAACCACTTATATCGGCTAAGAAATGGATACGGGAGACAATCATCTTTAATTGGGTGCTCAAGAAAACAGTTATACTCCCTGAGATAATAAGAAGAATTGGGCATACCAACATTATCGAAATATAATCGCTAAAACGACGAACAAAAGAACGCATTTTCTTTACTCCCCAAATATCATCAAAAGAACGCTCTACATTAGTAAGCACTTTTATCACTGTCCAAAAAAGAATAATTACGCCAATACCTGCAATCATTCCTCCGCGAGTCCTCTCTAAAAGGGCATTGGCAAAGTTTATTATCCTTACCACAACTTCTCCGTGACGAGAGAATCGTTCCAAGAGTTGCGTTTCTAAAGTTTTTTCCAAACCAAACCCCTTAGCAATTCCAAAAACTACCGCGAGCATCGGAACTATGGAAAGAAGCAAATAATAGGTAAGCGCAGCTGCTCTCAACTGACACTTATCCTCATAGAATCCCCGAATTGCCAGAAGAAAAATCCTTAACTGCGTAATAAAGAAAGAACGTTTACGTGGTAATTTATCTGCTTTTATCCGCCAAATATCCTCGTTTATAAAATCAAGGGTCTTTTTTATCATTCTTGTCTTAAAATAAAAAAGAAGAGAGAAGGGTAAAATAAACCCCTTCTCTCTCAATGAATTAAGAATTACTTTTTTCTACCAATTATAAAATAGAGAATCATACCCACAAGAGGAAGAACCAAGATAAGAATAACCCAAAGAACCTTAAGCCCCGTACTCAGTTTACCTTTTATAGCATCTACTATCGCAATGATATCAAGTACCAGAACCACCAATCCTAACAAACCTGTCATCTTAACCTCCTTTCTTTTAAAATAAAAAGTTTATTTACTAAAATCAGTAATCTTACTTTTTAAGTCATCTACCTTCTTTTGGGCAAGAGCAGCTAACTGTTCCTTTGCTTTCTCTAATAAACTCTTTGCTTCCTGAGAATTTTTGTCCAGATTGGCAAGGATATATTGAACAATATCTATTGTCTGTTGGAAATCCTTGGAATTATAGAATGCTTTTGCCTGTTGAAGAAGATAGTTGATTTTCGCTTCTACGGTAGTTAAAGTCTTGGCAAAATCAACCGCATCTTTACTTGAGGCAGCTTTTTTCTGTTTGGTGCAGCCGTAGGTGAAAAAAGTAAACATTAAACCAATAACTAAAACTGTTCCTATAAATCGTCTCATATATTCATCTCCTTTCTTTTATTAATTCTACATAATTCACTTTGGGATTGCAAGAAAATTATAAATTAAACTTTGCAACCGCATTTTTTATTGCGCAGAATCAATCTTTGTCGAGCAATGGAATCTAAAAAAGTGTTTTGGGTTTTCTTTCCTTGAACAAAACACAATCCTAACCTACTCTTATGCCTAAAATTCCTCTTCTCCATTTCTTCTACCAAAAGTCTATGTCTTAAAAAAAGTGCCTTTAACTTCCCCTTCCAGCGCAACGTTTCGGGGTGTTTACTATAACCCTTTTTGTTTTGGGTAAGAATCGACCAGATAGCATGAAGTTCGCGATGCTCACCTAAGAGATGTTTGGAGCAAAGAAACTTCGGATGGATATCCCATATTCTCATAAGATATATTATTTTTTACTTAAAATTCCTTTGAAAAAATTAACTCCCCCTACCACGCCTAATCCCAAATATCCCCAGAGCGTTAACCAAAGCCCTACGCCTATCCGCGCATTCAAAACCAATTTATCTAAATCTGTTGTCTTCAGTTCATAAGCACCGAATACAAAAATAATTATTCCCGTTATAGCCAGAATTAAGTTAAACCATCTATTTACCCCTAAAAATAAACTGAGTAGAAATATGATTATCGCCAGAAGAGGAACTCCCCAAATTAACCAACTCTTTTTATCGGCATTAGTAACCTTAGGGTTAAAAATTTTAATTACACTTATCGCTAAACGGGCGTCTGAACTATTTGTCAAAAGAGGAACAGAGAAACCACTAATGTTGGATATCTCTGTCTGACGCTTTCCCGTAAGCACTTTCGTAATCCCTCCCACCATCTTTGACTCCACATGTACCCAAGGTAAAAAGAAAGCAATAAAGATAAGAACTGTAATAACTAATATCACTAAATTTTCCTTTTTCATAATCCCTCCTTTCTTTGAGGTTAAATATTAAATCTTATTCTAAAAACAAGCTCTATCTAATGTTTCGCATCGGCACCGGAGTCTTTCTGCAACTAAATCCCACATAAATCCCTATGGCAGAAATAAGCAAGAGAATGAAAAATATTATATAACCAAAAACCATTAATTTTTTAGGCTGAACTTTGGTTATAGCAACTAATACAAAGAAACTTAAGGTTAATAGTATCGCCGCATAAATTAGTGCCGATAGCCACATATATCCAATGCTAAACATAATCCCTCCTTTATATATATAGAGGTTAGAGTTTAGTAAAATAAATCGTCTCTTTCTTCTTTCATATAGTTCTTTGTTCTTCGATTATTCTTTCCGGCATATGCCAAAAAGCAATTGCCATAAGAATTCCGCTTACAAAGAATAAAATAAAACCGATTAAGATTATTGCAGTAATCCCACCCCACATTACAAAATTAGCCGCAAGATTAAACAGCTCAAGGTCAAAATGCTTTCCTAATAGTTTGTAACTTCTTGAATAATAATAAGAACTAATTATTAAAATTAACCAAAATATAATAATCCCTGCTATAACGCCCAAACTCATGCTCTGCACTGTTGGTTTATTTTTAGTAATAAATAGGAGAGAAAAACCAATTCCGGAAATTAATGCAATCATTATCCCCATGAGACTAATAACAAAACCAGTGAGGTATTTACTAAATATGTACTTATTTTTCAAAATGCTGGATAGCTTATAAAAGGCAATGATTAAGAGAACCTTACCTGCAATGTGCGTTAAAAAACCAAAATAAGGGACTATGGTCAAAAGGACAAGTATCGCTCCAATTCCTCCGATGTATTTAATCTGTCTCAGAGAATTTTCCATCTTCCTCCTCCCTCCCGATTTCAAAAATAAATGTTACTTAAAAACAATAATCAACGTTCCACAGATAATCAAAAAAATTCCCAGCCAATGATAAATAGCAGGCCTTTCTCTTAAGAATAAAACTGAAAGTAATACTGCAAAGGCTATACTCAGTTTATCAATAGGCACTACCAAAGAAACGGGTCCGGTTTGTAGAGCACGATAATAGCAAATCCAAGATAAACCCGTAGCCAGAGCAGAAAGAATTAAAAAAACCAAGCTTTTGTGGTCTATTTCTAAAGGATTAGCCCATTCGCCACGGATAGTGAGTAAAAAAGAAAGAAGAAATAAAACCACTACCGTACGTATAAAGGTAGCCAAATTAGAGTTTATATTCTGGACTCCTATTTTACCCAATAACGCCGTTAAGCCTGCAAAGAGTGCTGAAGATAAAGCAAATATTTTCCACTCTACCATTTTAAATCATCCTCATTTTTTTTATTTAAAATTTAGATACAAAACTCTTGTTTTTGAAAAAGCATATTTATTTCTATCTATTTTTATTATATTCTGATTATCAATTTTTGTCTATAAATTTAAATAAAGTGAATATAAAACTAAATCTCTTGCTATTTTTTCCCCGCTGTCTCGCGGAAATTAATTTATTTTAAAGCAATTAATGTAGAGAAAGATATCTTGAGGAATAATCTGGCAGGAAAGTTAACCCTTCCCACCACGGAACTGTAAAAACTTATCTAAAATAAATATAACTAACCTCGCCAATCACAACAAAAGAAAAATATCATCTCCGCGGCGGGAAGTTTTTTATTTCACTATCTATTTTACTTCTGTGACATATCATTTAGCAATGCTTCTAAATCCTCTTCGTGCTCAATCTCGTCTTCCATTATTTCCAGCGCCAGATGATAAGTAACTACATCTTTCTCTTTAGCCACTTCAGAAAGTCTCTTGTAAACCTCGATGGCACACTGCTCTCCTTTGATATTTTGTTTTAAAATAGCTTTTACCGAAGGATTTTCCGGCGCATCGTAACCGCAGTTTGTCTGCTTATACCACTCTTCAGGTTTCAGTATAGGAGTTCCTCCTAATTGAATAATCCTTCCCACCAGCATCTCTGCATGTTTAAGCTCCTCTCCCGCATGCTGTTCCAACTCTCCTACTACTGCTCCCCGCATCTGTCCACACGCTACCTTCGCCCCTATCCAATACTGATAATAAGCAAGCCACTCATCGGCTAATGCTTTGTTCAATAAAGTAACAATCTTTTTAACATCTGCACCCACTAACGCTCTTGCTTTTGTGCCCATTCTCTTCCCTCCTTTCTTTTTTATCTACAATATTATCTCACACCAGTAAAAATTATCTACAACTCTATTCCTTTATCAAATGCCTCATGCCTCATCCCCTAAAAATGTTTGTTATTCTTATCTCTTATTCCCCTCACCCCCTTTCAGAAAAATCAGATTCCCTCCTTGAGGCATTTGCATCAGAAAGATTTATGCTAAACACTGCGGAAGATCACTAAAGACAATCCTCTGAGAAAAATCCTCTGCTTAAAGCTTTATCCTTTATTTCTCCTTTAGGTGGGATTAGAAGAAGATTTTAGAACAAAAATTCGGAAATTGCAAGGAAATTTTGCAGTAATAAGCTTCTCAAGTTGTCCTCTGTTTATTCGACCGAAGTTAAAATCAGCTATTACACTAAAAGATAGTTAAGCCCCTTCTCCTTACTTCTTAAAAATGATAAAAACCGCTGCTATAATCAAAATAAATCCTACGATATAATTCCATTTAAGTTATTCCTTGAGATAAAGAATAGAAAAAATACTAAAAATAGCCAGAGTAATTACTTCTTGAATAGTTTTAAGTTGCGCTGTGGAAAACTGATAATGACCTATGCGATTAGCGGGAACCTGAAAGCAATATTCTACAAACGCAATAAGCCAACTGATAACAATGGCTTTTAGCAAAGGAGAATTTTTGTATTTAAGATGTCCGTACCAAGCAAAAGTCATAAAAATGTTAGAGATGGTTAAAAGAATTACCGTTCGCATATCCTCCCCCCTCTTCTTACCAAATTGTTAAGATTATACTTTTATCATGTTAGAACTTTCTTATTTAAAAAAATCAAAATATAAAGCAATGATGAGGGCAATTGCTGAAGAAGCAAATATCAAAAAATAATTAATCCTATCTTTGTTAGAACTTAGTGCACAAAACAAGGAAGTTATCAATTGGCGGTCTGCTTCCGTGAGCTTCTCCCCTTGTAACACTTTATTTACAAGATCTCTTTCTGCCAGCAGATTACTACGCGTTTGCTCTATTCTAAATTTGTAAACAAAAAAAATAAAAAAACCAAAAACACCCACATACCAGGCAATCTGTCCATAAACAGGTCTAAAATGTGCTAATACCGTAACTACACGTATCGCTATAGTAGCAATCATGCCGACAATAAAAAATATCCAAGAACTAAAATCATCCCGACAGTGCTTATAACTCAGGCAATTCCGACATTTCTTAAACACCAACTATCCTCCTCCTCCAAATATTGGCTATAATATAACTATAGAATTAGTGGTTGTCTAGTGGGAATAATCGGTTAGGTTCGTTATTCTCGTTGTGTTCGTTATATCCGTTTGGCTCGTTATTTTCGTTTCGTTCGTTTTGCGCTTTTTGCTTTAAACTTTGTACCGCTCAACTACGGCTTAAGCTTCACTTCCTCTGGATACACGCTTATCTTTTAACAACCACAGCTGGTTGCCATTTCCCACTACTGAACAAATAAGGAAAGAATTTCTTTCTTAGAGTCTCTAATATAAAAATTAATACCCCTGGTAAGAGTACCAAAAACCATCCCCTATACGATAAGGAAACGGTATTAAATAAAGGTTGCAAAAATGCTATATACACCACCAGGATTTGTAAAATAAAAGCAATTAAAACTGCCTTAATTAAAACCCTATTTTTAAATATTCCCAATTTAAAGATGGTTATCTCATCAGACCTCGCATTAAAAGCTACTAACCACTCGAATAAAACTATACTACAAAAGGTTATGGTGCGCGCTTCTTGAAGACCAAAGCTATTCAAACTAAATCTAAACACTAAAAAAACTCCAATACTTAAAGAAAATGCTAAGAATATAATGCGCATTGCCATACCGGGATAGATAAGTCCCACTTTGGGATGCCGGGGTGGAAAATTTAGTTCATTACCTACTTTTGGCTCAAGCCCAAGAGGTATGGCAATTAAGGCTCCAGTGACAAGATTTATCCAGAGAATTTGTATTGGAAGAAGCGGTGTTTTGCCCGTAAAAAATACAGAAAGTAAAAGTGTAAACAATTCCCCAAAGCAGGTAGTAAGTAAAAATAATACTGCATTGCGCAGACGATTAAAAATCACTCTTCCTTCCTCTACTGCGGAAACAATAGAAGCAAAATTATCATCAGCAAGCACCATATCCGCTGCTTCTTTGGCCACATCTGTTCCCGCTACACCCATCGCTATACCGATATCTGCTGCTTCTAAAGCCGGCGCATCATTTACTCCATCTCCAGTCATAGCTACAATATTACCAAGACTTTTAAACGCCTTTACAATTTTTAATTTATGCAGTGGCTCTATGCGTGCAAAGACCGAAACGCTCTTAGCTTTTTCTCTTAATTCCTCGTCACTCATTTTAGAAAGGTCCTCACCTGTAAGAACCTCTTCTGTAGTTATGCCAATCTCTTTGGCAATTGCCTCAGCAGTTAACTTGTTGTCACCCGTTACCATAACTACTCTAATACCTGCTTTTTTGCATAAAGCAACAGACTTGATGGCTTCCGGCCGAGGAGGATCAATCATACCTACAAGACCTGCGAAGTTCAGTTTACCCGATATATCCTCTTCAACAAGAGATTCTTTATCGGCGGGAAATTCACAATAACCAAATGCCAACACACGCAGAGCATCCTCTGCCATGGTATTAACTTTATCTAAAATTTTTGACCGCGAGATTTTGTCTAAATTACTAAAAGACAAAATTTTTTCTGGAGAGCCTTTGACGTACGCTATGCATTTATTTTCTTTCTTATTGAGCGTTGCCATATACTGTTTTTCACTCTGAAAAGGAATCTCACTTATGCGGAGGAAAGATCTTTCAAGCCTAATTTTATTAAAACCTGCTTTAGCACCAATTACTAAAAGTGCTACTTCTGTGGGGTCGCCAATAAACTCTTCTTTACCATGTTCATCCTTGACTTTCGCATCATTACACAATACTGCGATTTCTAACATCTTCTCTAACTCTCTATCTTTTAAGAGCTGGGCTTTTACCTCAATCATTTTTGAATCATACCAAAGCCTTTTTACGGTCATCTGATTCATAGTGAGAGTGCCGGTTTTATCAGTGCAGACAACGGTAGCCGAACCCAAAGTCTCTACCGCAACAAGCTTTCTAATGATGGCGTTACGCCTTGCCATCTCACGCATTCCCACCGCCAAAACCACGGTAACTACTGCTGGTAATCCTTCAGGAAGCGCAGCAACTGTTGCTGCTACCACCAACATAAAAATCTCAACCCAGTTTAATCCTTTGCTTATGCCAATAATTTTAAGAATGACCACGATGCCGATTGTAATAAAAATCATCCATTTACCCAGGGTATGGATACTTTTCTGCAGAGGGGTTTTGGGAGTTTTTATCTCTTTTAAGGCAGAGGCAATTTTCCCTATTTCTGTAATCATGCCTGTGGCGATAACCACCGCGGTTGCCCTACCGTAAGTAACGGCTGTTCCCATATAAAGCATATTTTTTCGCTCAGCAACTGAAGTATCTTGAGAAACTTTAACAGCGTGTTTGTCAACTGGAACAGACTCACCAGTTAAAATAGACTCATTCACCTTAAGACTTGCCGACTCAATAATTCTTGCATCCGCAGGGATTTTATCTCCAGCCTCTAAGATAATAATATCACCGGGAACAAGTTCTTTTGAAGGAACTATCTCTATCTTCCCTGCGCGTTTAATTTTGGCTTTGGGACTAGCAAGTTGTTTCAATGCTTCCACAGCCTTTGCGGCGCGTGCCTCTTGAATAAAACCAACAACTGCCATAAAAATAATTACTCCTAATATCACAAATGCATCAGTAAAACTTGACAACCAAAACTTAATCACGGAGGCAACAATAAGGATATAAACCAAAGGATTAAGAAATTGTCTTAAAAAAATTGATAATAGAGACGCTCTCTTTTTTGTGGCAAGTTCGTTGGGCCCGTATTTCTTAAGGCGTTCCCTTGTCTCATCCTCTTTTAATCCTTCAGGTGAACTCTTAAGAATGTTCAAAACTTCTTCCAATCCTAAAGCATGCCATTTCTGTTCCATAATATTTTTAAACCTCCCTGTCTCTTCTACGATCCCCACGTGCAAATATCAGTTGTAATTATATCTTTAAACTTTGTGGTTGTCTATGGTAATAAATAGGTTGGGTCCGTTAATTTCGTTATCCTCGTTAGGTTTGTTAATTTCGTTTAGTCCGTTGGGCTGGTTTATTAGGAAAGGCGATTACTATCTTGAAGAAGGTAGAATTTCCTGAAGGCATAGGAAAGCGTCTGAAAAAGAAAAAAATTTATTCCAAACTAACCATATAGGTCTTAATAAATTTCTCAATAGCTCTCACTGTCTCATCCTTTAACTTTGCAGGGCTTGAAGCGATCCAGGTAGCAAAATTATATAATTCTTGATTATCAACCTTCAACCATTTCTTATTCTTATAAAGTAGAACAAATAAGGTAGCCATCGCAATGCGTTTGTTGCCATTTTGGAAAGGATGATTCTTAATCATTAGATAAAACAAAATAGATATCTTCTGAATTAATCCTTTATACAAAGATTTTTTGGCAAAACTTTGCAAAGGTACGGCTAAACAACTTTCTAAAATATTTGGGAAACGCGTCGCAAATGCGGGAATTGGCTCATCAAAATCCATAGTTTCTTTGGCTAATCTAAAAGCAATATACTCTACTTCTGCAATAGAAATAAACTTCATAAAAGAATTATTCTTTTCCTAAAAGACGTAAGGTTTCCCCATAATCTTTAACTGTCTTTTTTACCGCGGCATCAATCTCTTCTTTTTCCTTCTGGCTTAAGGTCTTTCCGATAATCTGAAGGATAGATCCCTTAGGAATAACAAAATTTTTGCCTACTCTTATCGCCCTGATTTGGCCCTTTTTGATTTTCTTAAATACTGCCACCCTACTGATTCCCAAAATCTTGGCTAATTCGTTTGTAGTTATAAGTTCTTTATTTTCCATAAATTTATCTCGTTAACTCCTTATATTATGTTAACATTTGTTAACTTTACTATCAAAGGTTAACATATTCTGGGATATGTGTCAAGGAAATTTTCCCCTCCACCGTGCAAATATCAGTTGTAATTATATCTTTAAACTTTGTGGTTGTCTATGGTAATAAATAGGTTGGGTCCGTTAATTTCGTTATCCTCGTTAGGTCTGTTAATTTCGTTTAGTCC